>CAYHCW010000001.1:0-72562 GCA_964355025.1 uncultured Gemmatimonas sp.
ATTTTGGTCCACGCCGCCGACGATGCCGACATCGACCGCGCTGTCGCTGAGGCCGTGTCGCACGTTCAACAGGAAATCGACACGCGCCGCGCAACAAGGGTGTTGACAGCGCGAACGGCCGATGATAGCTCTCGCACATGAGCAACGGAGGAACCTCAATGGACTACTTGGGCGACTACACAGACGCGGCGGCCGCGCACGCGGCACTTTGCCGCGCCGTCGCAGCGGCTGCGAACGGCGACATCAACCTCGTCTCCCCCGGCGAAGCCGTCTACGGCATCCCCTGGGGCAGCGTCGTCAGCATCCGGGCACAGCGGACGGCGCCGCTCGTCGGCGGCAAGTCGCCGAGCATCTACCAGGTGCGCGGCGCGGGACAGGACACCTACGGACCCACCAAGGAATTCATCCGCGTCCTCAAGGACGCCGCGCGCATCCGGTGGCTGTCCACCGAGCGCACGGACGATGGCGCCGACCCGTGCATTTGGGCCATCCAGGTCGTCGTGAGCAAGCCGACGCTCGACGATGTGGGCGGCGCCCTTCCGACGTCCGCGAGCTTCGAACTCGACCTCCGTGCCGTCATCGGCGAGGGCGGCAAGGTCACCGACGCTTCGCCCGCCGCGTGGGCCGCGCTCGGCAAGGACATCAACATCGGCAACCTCGACAAGGCCCGCTTCAACGCGCCGCAGGTGGCCGAGTCGCGAGCGATGAGCCGGGCCATCGTGGACGCGCTCGGCATCAAGCGCGGCTACGCGCTCGCGCAGATACAGAAGCCGTGGGTCATCGTCGCCCTCGCGCCGCGCGTCACCGATGCGATGATTGGCATGCTTTCGCAGGACGCGAAGGACCACGTCATCGCCGCGCAGCTCGGCGTGGCCCTGCTCGCGCTCTACGGCAAGCGGAAGGCGCCCGCGCACGCCGAGCCGCCGATGGCCGACCCGAGCGAAGACACGAACTCTCCGACGACGGACACGCGACCGACTCCGGCCGCGTCGTCGTCCAACGCCCCGCCGACCTCGTCCTCGTCGAAGCCGCTGGCGTCGTCCCCTGCGACGCCAGCGGTGCCCACCTCCAGCGAGGGTGACGCGCCCGCGACGCGGGAGCAGAAGCTCGAGCTGCGACGGCTCATCGACGT
The DNA here is from genome assembly GCA_964355025.1 of uncultured Gemmatimonas sp. Taxonomy (GTDB): domain Bacteria; phylum Gemmatimonadota; class Gemmatimonadetes; order Gemmatimonadales; family Gemmatimonadaceae; genus PNKL01. The sequence goes on from CAYHCW010000001.1 coordinate 1,133, forward strand.
GCTCGGCGAGGCGAACGGCGTGCCGAACTTCGTCATCATCGCCAACCGCGTGCTTGCGCGGACCGACTTCAAGACCGCCGAGCTCCGCACGGTGTCGGCCGTGGTCGCCGCCGCGCTCATCGGCGCGGCGATGGCGGTCGAGAAGACGGGCGACCTCGGCGACGACGCCGAAATCCCGTTCTGATGGCCTGTCGACCGCTCATAGTCGACGGCCGCGCCGTCGGCGTCGCCTGCACGCGCGGCCGTGGCACGTCGCCAAAGTGCTCGGAGCCTGGCTGCGACCGCGCCGGCGAGTACCTCTGCGACTGGCCGCTCGGCGGCGAGAAGGTGGGGAAGACCTGCGACCGCCCCGTGTGCGAAGGCCACCGGACGCACGTGGCGGCCAATCGCGACTACTGCGGTCCACATGGACGCGCCGTCGCCGCGAGCAAGGCCAAGAGAGACATCATGCTCGAAACGCCGCTCTACTATCCAGGACTCGCGACCTCGGGCGTGGCGCACCTCTGGCGCAAGGACCAGGACGACCCGTCCATCTTCCGAGCCTACTGCGGGCTCGCGATGGTTGAGACACCCGGCGCGGTGACGCCGACCGCGCCGCGATGCAAGGGACCGTACATGTGCACGTCGTCGCCGAGCGACCGGCGTGGAAAGGGAGCGCCGACGTGGCATCAGGAATAGTCACCGTCGCCATGGCCAAGGACCTGCGCGAGTCCGTCGGCGCAACGCACATCATCATCTACGCGGTCATGCCCGACGGCGAACAGTGCGTCGCCACGAGCGGCGGCACGGCACGCGAGGCGCGGCAAGCGGCCGACGCTGGCAACAAGTTCAAGACGGCGCTCGGATGGCCGGAGGACCTCTGTAAGGATCGCCCGGCGCCGCGCCTCTGCAAGAACTGCGCGTTCTGGAAGGTGGACCGCGGCATCTTCACCGCGACGGGTTGGACGGGCGACGGCGATCGGGGATGGTGCCACCTTGAACCGAAGGAAGTGCGCAAAAGCGCCGACTCACTGTGCCACTATTTTGAGGTCAGCGAGTGATCCGCGTCGCCCACCTCTCCGACCTCCACTTCGACGCCGAGCGCCAAATCGCGGGCGTGCGCCGCCTGACCGAAGACGGCCAGCCTTACGCCCTCGCGCAAGCGTCCCGATGCCTACGCGCCGTCGCCAAGGGCATCGCGGCGGGCGGCCTGCCCGACGTGTGGCTCGTCACCGGCGACGTCTTCGACCGTCCGCAGCCGACGGCCGCCGAGGAGGCGGCGGTCATCCGTGCCTTCGTGGACCTCGCTCGAGCCGCGCCCGTCGTCGTGCTCGCCGGCAACCACGACATCCCCGGCGTCGCCGGCGCGGCCACAGCGCTGGAGTGCCTCAAGCGCCGGCCGCGCATCCACGTCATCGAGGAGCCGACGCTTCTGGAGTTCGGCCGCGACCCCAATACGGGCAAGCTCGCACCCATCACGCAGCTCGGCGAGTGGCAACCCGGCGTCACCATCGCGTGCATGCCCTACCCGCGCCGCGCCGAGTTCGCGACGTCCGAGGTTATGACGGGCGCGGCCACGAGCGAGGAGCGCAACGCCATCGCCTCGCAACTCCTCTCTCGTGTCATGGGCGCTCTGCGCATTCAAGCGGCGGCTACGAAGGGCCCGAAGGTGCTCGGCTTCCACGGCAGCGTCACCGGCGCGATGTCGCGATTCCAGCCGCGCACGCTCGCGGGCGACATCCTGTTTGGGCTCGACGACCTCTGCGCGTGGGACTATGCCGCCGGCGGGCACATCCATCAGCAACAGCAGCTCGCGCCGAATGCGGGATACGCGGGGAGCGTCGACCGCTGCGACTTCGGCGAGGAAGGCGAGCCGAAGGGCGGGACCGTCATCGAACTCGGCGATGGGCCCGTGCGCGTGAGGGGCGTGCCATCGCCGGCGACCGTGTTCACGACGCTCGACGCGGAGAGCTTGCGCTACGTAGTCAATGGCGACGTGACGCTACTCCCGTCGGCCGCCTACCGTGTCAAAGACCGCGTGAGCGCCGACGACGCCCGCGCCATCCGTCGCGACGTGGCCGCGTTGCAAGAGCGCGGCCTCTGGATTGCCGACGCGCTCGAGGTCGACGCGGAGATACGCCTTCGGGACGCCGAGGCGAACGCCGAGGAGTCGGCCGAGGCGCACCTTCGGCGATGGCTCGCGGGTCGCGAGATCGTGGCCGGCGTGGCAACGCGGCTCGGGATGGAAACGACGGGCTTCATCGACGCCGTGGTTGCCGAGCACGAGCGAACGGAGGCGGCGGTATGAGCGAGACGTGCGAGCGCTGCGGACGGGCGACTCCCGTTGATTGCTGCCTGTCTGCCCGCGACTGTCCTCCGGAGTGGGAGCACTGCCACGGGAGCGGCTGCTACCGCATCGGCTACGAGCGCGAGAAGGCCCGCGCCGGCCAGGCCGAAGCCGAACTCACCGCGCTCCGTGCAGGCATCGACGCCGACGTGGACCGGTGGGACCGGCTGCATGAGCGGATCGATGCGGCCGAAGCGGCGTGTGCGGCGATGCGCGAAGTGCTGGAGATGGCACTCCGGTGCGCAAGGTGCCACGGCACAGGCCAGTACGAACCAACGTGCTCGCGGTGCGACGACTCGACGGAGGATCACGAGTGCCCTGGCCCACGTAAATGCGAGTTCTGCGACGGCACGGGCAGGCTGAGCGCATCGTCGAAGCACGCCGCCATGGGGCTGGCCATGCGCGGCTCTGACGTAGCCGCCGCCCTTGCCTCCGACGTCGGCGCCGTCCTGCTCGCGGAGGTGGAGCGGCTGACCGAGGATTGGTCCGCGTGCGACGAGGAGCGGCAGCGGCTCTTACTACGGGGCGACCGAGCGGAGGCCGACCGCGACCGCCTGCTCGGCGTGCTGCGGGGGTTGCCGGAGTGGCTGAACTCTGAGGTGTTCGAGTCGGAGACGCTCAACGACGAACTGGCAAATGCCCTCCGCGCGCATCTTCTAGCGAACGGCGTCGAGGAGGACAAGTGAGAAGCGCCACTCGCAAAGACGACATGGGCACCGGGTCGCTCAAGCTCATGCAGTGCGAGGACGGCGACGTCCACGTCTCGCTCGTGCTGCCCGGCCACGGCTTCCTCGACGCGGAGTTCTGCGTGCCGGGCACCGGGGGCGGCAAAAGCCCGCGAACGTGGCGGGCGCTCGTGGAGTTGTTGAGGGCGATGCAGGACGACGACACGGACGATGCACGGAGGGGGCGATGACCGACCGATACCATACACTGACCGTCGTATTGGAGCGCGACACGCGCGACGACGACTGCAAGGCGCTCATGGAGGCGATTACGAGGTTCCGTGGCGTTCTGTCCGTCGAGGGCAACGTCGCGGACCCCGTGAGCCTCATGGCCGAGGAGCGGGCGCGACACGACCTCGGACAGAAGCTCCTTGCCGTCTGCTACCCGAAGAAGGGCGGTGCGACGTGAACCACGCACCGAAAGCTCGCCCGATTCTCTTTTCGGATCCGATGGTCCGCGCCATTCTCGCGGGCGACAAGACGCAAACGCGGCGGGTCGTGAACCCGCAACCATCGGGCGGCGTCCGCTCGTCGCCGTTCTCGCCGACGGGCCTCGAGGACGGCCACGGACGGCCGTTGCGCTGTCCATACGGCGCTCCTGGCGACGGTCTGTGGGTCCGCGAAACCTGGGCGTCCGCCGACTGCATGTACACGACGCACGAGTGCGGCCCACCGAACGCCGTCGCGTACCGCGCGGACAAGTCGGGACGCCTCGCCGATAGACCCGTGGGGAAGTTCGACCTCGCGTCGTGGAACTTCAAGCTGCTCACGTGGAAGTCGTCGCGCTTCATGCCGCGCTGGGCCTCGCGACTGACGCTCGATGTCGTGTCCGTCCGCGTCGAGCGCGTGCAGGACATCACAGAGGACGACGCCAAGGCCGAGGGCATGGAGCACTACGCCGACGCGGCGTATTCGCGGACGTGGCGCGAGGACGGATGGGAGCTGCGCGACGTATTCGCGACGGGTTGGGACAACCTGCACGGCGGGCCGCTCGGGAAGACGCCGGAGCGGCTGTGGGACGCAAATCCTTGGTGCTGGCGCCTTGAGTTTCGGAGGGTCGCGTGAGCACCGTTTGGGACGACAAGACGGTCCGCGCTCGCAAGGTGCATCAATGCGCCCTCTGCGAGCACGCCATCATCGTCGGCGCCGAGCACCGGAGCTACCAGTGTGCCGACGGTGAGAGTCATCAGCGCATCCACGAGCACCTTGCGTGCTACGAAAACGCGGCCAACGGGTGGGACGGGCTCGATTATTGGGACATCGCCGAGAACGGCGACTTCCGCCACCTCATCGCGGCGTTCGCCAACCTCGACGACGCGCTGGCCGATCTGCGCGGCGAGGTGCCGCCGTTGCCCAAAACACTCGACTGGCAGCCGTTCGATAAGGACCGCTGGCGCGCGACCTGGTGGCGCTACACCATCATCCGTCGAAATGTGACTTGGCGCGGCGCCATCGTCACGGTGCTGCGCGACGGATGGGAGGTCGCGGACTGGATTTACACGCACGGCAACGGGCCGGCGAGCGGTCCTGCGGCGGCCATCCTTCGACGCGCCGTCGAAGTGGCGTGCCCGACGCCGCGCACCTTCTACCTCAACGAGCAGCACGAGGTTCGACCATGACAGACGCCGAATACCGCGCCGGCATGGACGCTCTCTCGGGCGCCGTGCACACGTTGCGACTCCTGCCGCTCAAGGACCTCGACGACGCGCTCCACGGCGTCGAGTCCACCGCGCCGTACTTGGACCCGACGGCCTTTCGCAACGGCGGGTCGAAGCGACTGGCCGCGCAGCGACGGCTCATCGACGCCGCGCGGCGGTTGCAGGCCGTTGCCGACGACCTCGTGGCCGACGCGGGCGGCGACGCGCTGACGGAGGGGCGATGAAAACGCGCACCGTCCGCATCTACGACCACGCCACGGGCACGGAGCGTCTAGCCGTCGTCCGCGTCACCGACGTGCTCACGAGCGGCTTGCCCGATAGCGTCCTCTTCGAGGATGCCGTCTACCTCCTCTCAGACGCCGTGACCGACCTCAACGCCCGACTGACGCGGCAAGACGCGCTCCTCGCCGCACTCACCGACGACAAGAGCGGCCACTTCGTCGGCTGCCGAGGTCACGACGCGTGGTGCAAGACGCCGAAGCTCTGCGCGGCGCTGCGAGAATACCGCAACAACGCTATTGACAGCGCTACCGCGAAAGCGTAGCAAGGTCACATGCGACCGCTACGCCTTCGGGCGCGAAACTTCGGCACCTTCCGCGAGCTCGACCTTGACGTGTCCAACCTGCGGCATGTCGTCATCGTAGGCGAGAACGGCAGGGGCAAATCGCTCCTCATGGATTCGATGCGCTGCGCGCTCTACGGCGCTGGCCGCGCCACCTTGTCCGCGATGGCCCCGAACGGCGCCACCGAAGTGGGCGCCGGCCTCGACTTCGAGCACCACGGCCGCGTCTACCGCGTCGACCGGACCTGGTCGGGTCGCACGAAACGCGGCGCGACGACGGTCGACTTCATGGAGCGCTGCGCCGACGGTTCGTGGGCCGCGCTCCCGAAGGATTCCATCGAAGCGCGCCTCGGTATGAGCGAAGCGGCATCAACAGCCATCACCTTCCTTCGGTCCTACGGCATCCGGGGCATCGGCGAGTTCGGCGCCGCCGCGCCGGCCGAGCGCAAGGACCTCCTCTTCGCGCTCCGAAAGCTCGACCGCTACCAGGGGCTCGCCACCGTCGCACGCCGCAGCGCCGCGACGGCCGTGGCGGCGCGCAACGCCGCCGTCGACCGGGAGGCGCAGGCCCGCGACGACATCGTGACCATCGGCCGCGCCGAAGCCGCCGCAAAGGAGCTCCGCGAGGTCGCAATTCCCGCGCTCGTGGACGAGGTCGCACGACTCGATGCTGCAGCGAAGGAAGCGCACGCGGCCGTGGGTGCCGCGTCAACGCTCGTGGGACGCATCGAGACCGCACGCCGCGAGCTCACCGGCGCGCAGTCGGAACGGACGAGCTCAGCGGCGCGGCGTCAGACGCTCGCACTCCGCGAGCGGGAGCTCGTCGGCCTAGTCGCCGAGCGTGCCGAGGTCGAAGCCGCAGCTACGCAGCGCGACGCCATCGAAACCGCCTACCGCGCCGCGCGCGCCGACCGCGTAGCGGCTGCGCAGCGCGCCGCCGCGCGCACGGTCGAACGCGACGCGGCGCGCGACGACCTTCGGGTCGCCGAGGCCGCGCTGACCGCCGCCGTGCGGGCCAACGACCGCGCCGACCGCAAGGCATCGGCCGAATCGGGCCTCGTCAACGAGCGGGCGCACGTCACGAAGTGGACCGCCGTCGTCGCCCTCATCGAAGCACGCGATACGCTCCGTAAGGCCGTCGCAGCGGGCGAGCGCGTGCGCGGTCGCCTCGCCGACGTGCCGTGCCACGGCGAGGGCGAGTTCGCCACGTGCCCGCTCATCGCGGACGCGACGGCGGCGGCTCGCGAAGCGGCCAGCGCGACCGACGAGTTGGCGGCGCTGCGCCCGAAGCTCGAGGCGGCGCAGATTCACGACGAGGCGGTGCTGCACCTCGTACGCGGCCACCTGACGGCGGCGACGTCCGCCGTGTCGCGCCTGGAAGGCACGCTCGCCGAGTACGCGGACGCCGGCGTGCGTGTCGATGTGGAGCCCGTGCGGGGGGACGTGGACACCGGGCGAGAGCGCCTTGCCGCCGCCGAGCGCGTGCTGACCGAGGCCAATGTGCACGTCGCCACGTTCGACGAGACGATGGCCGACCTCGTGACCAAGGGCAAGGCCGCCGGCGAGAAGGCGGCGCGGCGAGAGGTCGTCGACCGGGCCGCCGTCGACCTCGAGGCGGTCCGCGCCGACCTCGGCAAGCTACCGAACGACGTCCAACTCGCCATCGCCGCGGATGCTGCTCGGCAGACCGTCGCGGCGCTGGAAGCCGAGCAAGCCACGTCACGCCAGCGCGCCGAGCTTGTGGCCCGCGCCGACGAAGCCCTGCGAGCGAAGCGTGAGGAACACTCGGCCGCGCTGGTACGTCTCGGGCAGTACGACGCCGGCGCGGGCGGCAGGGCAGCGACCGAGCTCCGAGCGACCGAAGCACGCGACGCCGTCCGCGCCTGCAACGTCGCCGAGGCCACGGCGTTGCAACTCGTCGACTTCTACACCGAAGCGCCGAGCATTCTCTTAGAGCGCGACCTCCGTCGCATCGAAGCCGTGGCGAACGACTGGCTGCGGCAGACGTCGCCGCTCACCGTGCGGCTCGACACGCAGGCCGCGAACAAGACGAACGACCGCATCCGCGAGACGCTCGACGTCATCGTGTCGAAGACGGGCCACGAGCGGCCGCGCGAGACGTTCTCGGGGAGCGAGCTCTTCCGTGTCGACCTCGCGCTCGCCATCGCCATCGGGCAAGCGCTCGGCGCCGGCGAGTCGTTCATCTTCACGGACGAGGGCTTCGCCGCGTGCAAGGGCACCGTCATCGATGACGTGGTCCGCGCGCTCGGCGACCTCTTGGAGCACGTGGGCGCCCTGTGGGCCATCGAGCACACGCGGCAAGTGATTGACGTCTTCCCGGCACGGCTCGAGGTGCGGGCGGGCGCCGGGGGATGGTCCGAGGTGGTCGTGCATGGGTAGCGGATGGGAGGTGTTGGGATGACGAGAGATGAGCTTTTGTCGGCATTCGCGGAGCCGATTCCCGTGCTCGACGATGGGCACGTGCTCCTCGTGGACGTCATGGGCGACGAGCAGGCCATCGTGGACGCAGCGCGCGTGTCGTACGGGACGGGGACGCGACGGGTGAGCGAGGACAGAGCGCTCTTGCGCTACCTCATGCGGCATCGGCACACGACGCCGTTCGAGATGGTCGAGATGAAGTTCCGCGTGCGCGTGCCGATGGACTGCTGGCGGCAGTGGATTCGGCACCGGACGGCGAGCGTCAACGAGTACAGCACACGCTACTCGGAGGCCATCGACTCGCGGCAGACGACGCACCCGACATCGTGGCGGGCGCAAGCGGCATCGAACAAGCAAGGCTCGGCGGGCTTCGTCGCGGTGTGGCCGGATGGATTCGACAGGAGCGACGCGCGACTCTTGGATTCGATTGACGCAACTCCCGGAGATTACCTCACCGACCGTGAGCGGCTCCTGCACGAGTACGCCGACCGCGTCTACAAGGAACGCCTAGACTTCGGCGTCGCACGTGAGCAGGCACGCAAGGATCTGCCGCTTTCGACCTACACCGAAGCCTACTGGAAGTGCGACCTCCACAACCTACTGCACTTCCTCGCACTTCGACTCGACGCGCACGCGCAGTTGGAGATTCGGCAGTACGCACAGGCTATCGCCAGCATCGTCAAGGAGTGGGTGCCGACGGTGTGGGACGCATTCGAGGACTACCGACTCAACGCGGTCACGCTGAGCGGTTCTGAGGCGCTCGCGCTCCAACGGTTCATCGCCGGCGAGAGCTTCTCGCTCGACGCACTGTCAAGCCGCGAGCAGGTAGAGTTCAAATCTCGTTTCGGACTTGGGGGTGGACGATGACCGAAGAACACGTGACCGCCGAGGCCGTCGACCATCCGCAGCACTATGGCGGAGCCGACAACCCCTACGAAGCCATTCGGGTCATAGAGGCGTGGCGTCTCGACTTCTGCACGGGCAACGCCGTGAAGTACATCGCTCGCGCCGGCAAGAAAGACCTACGCAAGGAAGTGGAAGACCTACGTAAAGCGGCGTGGTACATCGAACGAAGAATCAAGCAACTCACGAGCGCGCGATGAGCCACGAGTACAAGGCGGTGCACATCCACCGCGTGAACTTCGAGTCGGAGTTGAACTGCCTCGGTCGAGAGGGGTGGGAGCCCATCGACTTCGAGTCGACGTTCAACGGCAGCGGCTACCGTCTCGTCGTGCTCAAGCGTTCCACGCGGACGGCCACGGCGACGGACGTCAGCTACCGCCACGACGTCCCGTGCGCCGAGGGGTGCGGCGTCTCCGAGTTCCGATGTCAGAGCGACCGCGACGCCGCCGACAGTCGGGCGCCGTGCTTTGAACGGCGCCTCGCGTTGGCCGAAGACAAACACGCCCGCTGCCTCCTCGCCCTTCAGTTGTGGGGCGCCGACCTCGCACTTGCCGTAGCGCGCGAGGACTGGCCCACGGTGCGCGCACTCGTGAATGACCGGCCCGCGTGGGTTCTCACGGGCGAGGCCGCAGCGCGAGCCGTGGAGCGAGTTGTAGAGCGCTTCGCGCGAGGTGAAACGTGAAGCCACCCGACCTCTCGCTCATTCAACGGAAGGCGCTGACACTCATCGGCGACCTCGGAGAAGGGGCGGCCGACCTCGTGCACACGAGCACGATACGGTCCTTGCGCCGAAAGGGCCTGGTATCCGGGTGTTTCGACCGTCTGGCGCTCACGCCGAGCGGCGAGCTTGCCGTCGCTGGCGAGGCTACTCCGCTTCGGCCGTGACCACGGTGTCGGCGCTAGCCTCGATGACCACGAGGTCCGGCCGCAGCATCTTCGTGGTCACCCGTATCGCCGTCACGACGGCCGACCGATAGGGCTCGGGCAGGAATCCGGCGACCACGCCGGCCGCGTCAAGCGCGGCGTCCTCAATATCGCCGTACGTCACCTCGGCGGGCATGGCAGCACCTCGGGCACCTCGCCGGGGAAGTTGAGCTTGAGGCGCTCCGTGCCGTCGACTACGACGCGCCAGTGCCCCGGCGCGGCCTTGTGGCACTTGACCGCGACGAGCGACGGGGCGTCGATGGTGAGCGTGCGGCAGCCGCAGTTGCGGAGCACGAAGGCGAGGCACGCGAGGACGAGGAGCGGGCGGCCAATCGCCCGCCACGGGTCTATCCAGCACGCGATGAGGATGCGCTCGACGCTCTTCACAGCTTCACCTTCGCGCCCTTGGCCTTGGCGACGGCCTTGAACTTGTCGTGGAACAACACGGCACATGCGCCCGCGAAGAGCCCCATGAGCATCGACGGGCCGGGGCCGGGCGCGTGCTTTGGCATGTAGCCGAGCAGATCCATCAGCCACGGGAGGTTGCCGGGGTAGCCGCAGATGACGACGCCCATGGACAGTGGCAGCGCGTGAAGCACGCCCTGCGCCCACGCGAGCTTGCGTCGGTCGCCGAGCCCGGAGGCCACGACCTCGGTCACACCCCAGATGATGCCGGCGAGCGCGAGGAGTACGTAGCCGAGCGCGGCGGTGGACTCGCTCATGGGCGCAGCGCCCAATTTAGAAGCACGACGAGGAACGCCGTCGCGACCGGGACGAGCACGAGCACGGCCTTGAGGAGCGCACGGCTACCGATCATGTGCTCGTGGTGCAGCTCGACGCGCGACGTCAGCTTGTCCATGCCACCCTCCAGGGATCTGATTCGGTGCTCGTGAGTCGAGCAATCCAGTCCTCGGTCGGCCATCGCCTCACCTCCGAACTCTGAGGGAGCGCCGGCCGTCTAGCAGGTCGGTAGCGCGGTGGGTTGTCATGACCAGAACTCGGCGCCGGAGCGCCAGTCGATACCGGGGGCGCCGCTCAGCGCGTGCAACTCTACAAAGCCGTCGACTCGCTCGCCGGGTCCAGAGACCTGAGCGTGCGCGAGGATGCCCGTCACGTTCGTTGCAGGATCTGCGAGCCCAAGGCCGCCAACGCGGAAGGTACGGTAGTCGGCGCATGCCCGCGACGGGATGCCGCGGAGCGCGCACCACCACGGGAGGAAGACGCGGAGCGTCGCCGCCTGCGCCGGCGTGAGCGACCACTGCGTCAAATCGACGGCCTTGCGCGCGAGGATGGCCGCGCGGCGCGCGTCGGGCGATGTCGCCTTCGACGGCGCATCGCCCTTGCGGCCGATGGCCGCTCGCAGGGTCACGAGCGACTGCCCTACGGCGGGCGCGAGGCTCTTCGAGAGCGGACCTTGCACGTCGAGGCTATCGCTCTGCACGTTGTGGTGCAGCGCATGGGCGCCACGGTGTAGCGCCGGGTCGAAGTGCTGAGCGAGGTGACCGTCTGGGGTGAGCGTGAAGAGCGATGAGAGGCCGTTCGGCTTGCGCGTGTCGAGAATGCGCTTCGTTCGCATCGGGTCGTTCGACGGCGCTTCGACGCCGCGGTGCAAGATGAACTGTGTCACGGGCCGCTTGCGCGGCGCGGTGAACTTCGAGAGGAGCTCCGGGTCATCGGCCCACGTCCGGATGACGACGCCATCGGGTGCTCCGAAGTTCTGACCGCCGATGAGGGCTCCGCTCATGTCAATTCTCCTTACCACGAATGGCCTCAGCGTGACAACCGGCAGCGAGCAGCGCTTTGAGCACGGCCATGGCTTCGCCGATGGCCTCGACGCCGATGACGTACACGGGGTTGGGCCCCTTGCCGGCCGGGAAGCCCGCGAACGGGCCGCCACCGATGGGGTCGCCGACCTCGAACGCCGCGTCACCGCTGCCCGTCGGCACGCCCTCGGGCAAGTCGCCGGGCGTGGGGCCGCCCCAGCCGAGCTCCGACTGCACTTCGCCGCCGAAGGGCTCGCCCACGGGTCGCGCGAGCCCGCCAGCGCCCTGAAGGTACGTCGGCGGCACGCCGGTCCAGTCGTCGAGCCACACGATGACGCGGACCGTGCAGCGCTTGCCCGCCGACTGCGGGGTGCCGGGGCCCGGCGTCGGCTCTTGGAGGATGAACGGGAGGAGCACGGCGTTGACGGCGTCGGGCGCGGCGAGCGTCGTCCAGTCGGCGCCGACCGTGTAGGCCGTCGTCACGGGCACGAGGTCGAGGTAGTCCACGAGCGACGGGTCGGACGGGCCCTGCGACATGTAGAGCACGCCGCCGATGCGCCACCATCGGTCGAGGTGCTCGGCGGTCCACGTGCCCACGCCGCCCACGGCCGTGATGCGCCGGGGCACGAGCGGAGTGCGCGTGATGGGGTAGGTCACCTCGGCGAAGCTGAGGATGCCCTCGACGAAGCCAAACGTTCCCCCGGGGAAACCGCGCGGTCCGACGGCCACGGCGCGCAGGCCTTGGCGCCACGCGGCCTCGTTCCAGGTGTCGGGCATCGGGGCGCCGTAGAAGCGCGCGAGCCGTCGCAGCGCCACGCCCTCGGCGTGCGCAACGATGGTGTCGCGCTGCGCCTGGTCAAGCTGGCTGGACAGCCCGGGAATCAAGGGTCACCTCCATGCCAGCGGGAATCGTGAGTACGCGCGCCACGGCGGCCACGAGGCCCGTGAGCGTTGACGCGGTCTTGCCTGTGTAGGTGTGCCGCGCGCCATGGATGTAGACGGCGCCGGAGCTCGGCAGCTCGAGCGTCGATTCGACGTTGGCCACGGCGTCCGTCAACACGAGCGGCGCCGTGAGCCGCGTCATCGGTACGCCCGAGGTCTCCCGGAACATCTCGCCCGCCGCGTGCAACAGGGCGTCGAGGTTGCCGTGCGGCCACTCGCTGGCAACGGGCAGCGTGGGCTCTGCGCGGAGCTGCCGCGCGCCGGTCAGGTAGTTCTTCGGCAGACGCAGCCGCATCCGGTAGACCGACTCAGAACGCATGCGGTTCTGAATGACGATGGCGCTCGGGATGATGACCTCCGTCTCGACGCCGAAGCGGAGGCGGATGTCGTAGGTGTCGGGCGGCGCGGGCGGTAGCACGAAGCGGAGCGAGGTCATCGCGCCGTCGGGAGTGCACTTGTCGCGCTGCCCCACCACGCCGCTGTAGCAGTTGTCGTCGGCCGGGTAGAGCGTCGCGCCCTTCTTGAGCCGCACGTAGTAGGGACCGGGGTGCGCCCATGCCGCGAGGAGCACGATGAACACGCCGCCGTCGTCGGGCCACGCGCCGACCTCGGCGGCCTTGACGACGGGCGCGATGATGGACGCGGCGGCGCCAAAGCCCGCGTCCGCCAACTCCGGCGTCCACGCGAAGCTCGGCGTTGGCGACCCGTAGCCCCAGTCGTTCGGCGTGCCCGCCGGCACGTACGGAACGCCGATGCCCGGATTGCCCCAGCCCCAGTCCACCTAGAGCCTCCGACACGCCACGAGGTACGTCACGTCGCGCGCATCCGCGCCAGCGGACCCGCCGTTGAACTGGAAGTACACATCCGCCGAGGCCGATATCGAAAGCCCGGTAACGAGCTTGAATGTCGGGCCGGTGTCGATGCCAGGCACCGGGACTGTGAGCGTTGCCGTGCCACCGTTGCCAACCACGTCAAGCACGTAAGTACCGCCCACAATAGTACCGCCGTTTGCGAGGTATACGCTGGCCGCGATGATCGTGACCGGGTAGGGCAGCTTCCAGCGGGGCTTGACGCCGGTATCGAGACTGCCGACGATTGTGGCGGTGAGCCACATATCGTCATGCGCCACCGCGACCGGATTCGCCGGGTCGCCCGGGGCCTCTGCGAGGAGCACGCCGCCGAGGACCGTCGTTGTCGCGGGACCAACCGAACCGGCCGGATGAAGGTGCATCGGTACGCCGGTCGCAAGGCCGTCGTCCGTCGCGTAGCCCGTGCCGTCGCAGAGCCGGTCGAGCGCTGGGCCGTCGGTGAGCGGTGACGCCACGTCCGTGAGGTCGGGCACGGCGATGTCGTCGACCTGCCCCTTGAGGTCGTCAACGACCTGCGTCTCGGCGCGCTCAAGGACGTGCGTGTTGCGCTCGCCCTTGGCGGGCTTCTGGAGGCCCGTATTCGTCGCGGTGACTCGAAGGTGGACGAAGGCGCCGTCGACTGCGAGGAGGGGGTTATCCGTGGTCGTGTTGCCGTCGCCGAGGCTCTTGGCGCCGAGGTCGTCCGTGACCACCAACATGAGGCGGTAGTTGCCCCACGTCTCAGCGTTCTGGAGCGTGACGACCTGCGCCGTGGCGTTGAGCAGCGACGCTGCCGAGCCCACGGGCTTGTCCATGAGCGTCCACGAGTAGCCCGTGATGGCGGCGGCGCCCGTGCCAGGGATGGACGCGCTGCCGTCGAACGTCTGCGCGGCGACGGGAAGGGCGCCTTGGGCGACGGTGACGTCGGCGCCGCCGTTGGGGACGGGAAGGGCCATCGGCTACACCTTCTTCGCGATGATGGTGAGGAAGAAGGACTGCCGCTCGGCCGTGTGACCTGGGCCCATCGGCCGCACTCGGATGTGAGGCCCCGCCGCCGTTGGATTTGACGTGATTATTTCGGCGACGCAGTGATAGGCGTTTGTGCCAAGCAGCCCAGTGGCCGTGACGGCGATGATCGTCCACGTGCCGACGAGGCCCTGCACGGTGGGCGACTGCACTGTGATGGTGCAGGCATCGGCCTCGGTCGCCACCGACGCCACGCCGTCGGTTTCGTTGAAGGGAATCTCGAACGCGACGCCCGTCCAGCCGATGCGACCCGCTGCAAAAACGCGACCTCGCGCGGCGTCTGCGGTGACCTTGAGCTGCTTGACGCCGGTCCCGGTGCCAGCGCCCGTGAGCCAGTTGGTTGCGCCCGTGCTGTCCTTGAGCGCCGCAATCTGCGTCCGCATCTTGAGGAGCAGATACGCGAGCGTCGCCTGCCCGTCATTGAGCAACACGGCCGACGATTCGACGCTCTCCGTACCGTCGGGCGTCTTCGTAAGGTCGGTGACGTCCCATGCGGGCTTGGCGTAGAAGGTGGGCACCTCGGCACCTGCGGCCCCGCTCCATGCACCGAGGCGCGCGACCGCAGTCCATGCCACGCCGTTCATCGCAGCGGGCCTCGTAAGCGCGAGCGTGAAGACCGTTACCTGCCGTCGGCGCGTCTTCGGCGAGAACCCGATTTCCGTCGCGCCGCCGACATCCCACTTGCGGCGCGCGTCCACGTCCTGGTCGGAGGTCTGCCGCACGACCCAGAGCCACGGCAAGCTCAGCGCGGGACGGAAGGCGCCGACGTTGATGCCCGTGGCGCGCGTGCGGACGATACGCGCCTGGAAGGTCGAGGCGTCGCTGCCGTCAAGGAACTCCTCGTAGAGGAACGCGTTGACCGTGCACTGCGTCAAAGCCGCAGTGACCGCGCTCGTGTCGATGCCGCCCCACGTGAGCGCGCCCCCGGCGCCGCCCGTCGCTCCGACAGGGAAGGGGGCGCCGAGCATCGCGCCGAACGCCCTCAACTCCTGCGCCGCGCGGAGCTTGCCGATGTCGAGGAGGTCGGGCGCGTCTGCGCGCTCGTCGTCGTAGAAGAGGACCTCGTCGCCAGTGCCTTCAAGTGCCACGTCCGCCTCCTACACCACGGTGACCTGGTCCGGGTCCGCGCGAATGGCCCCGGGCGGCGAACTGTTGATGACGTAGATGTCGCGCGCGAGGAGCGTATCGTCGCCCGTGTCCACGAAGATGACGTTGATGAGGCCGTCGACCACCGTCAAGAGGTGCTTCTGGAGGACGGCGATGAAGCACGGGTCACCGGGCGGAATCGACTGACAGAAGGCGATGATTTCGCTCTTGACCGCCGCCTGCGCGGTGACGAGGTCGGTGCCCGTCGCGACCGCGATGTTGCACTTGAACGCCACCAACTCGGGCAGCGGCGGCCGCACCTTGACGCGGTTACCCGAAGCGCGCTTGCCGAACTTGAGCCCCGGCAGCGAGTTGTCGCCCTCGATGAGCCGTTGGAGCTCGGCGAGCGGCCCCGTGAAGACTTCGTAGTTGGAAATCTGCCACGTATTGCCCGCCGCGAAGAGCCCCGCCTTCGGGTAGAGGATGCCGCGCTCCTCGATGGAGGCCCACTGCACCTCGAAGTTCGCGTCGAGCGGCGCCGCCAGCCCGTTGATGAGGAACGACGCTTGCCCGATGGGTTCGACGGCGGGCATTTCGTGGTGGACCTCGAGCACGCCGAGGAGCCCGACCACGCCGTTCGTCGGCAAGCCCGTCTTGATGTAGCCCGCGAAGAGGTTGCCGTCATCGACGATGAGCTCGGAGTAACCGCGGTTGAACGGGTCTTCCCACACGAAGGCGTGCCGGATGCCCGATCCGAGCGAGCTCCGGAACGTCAGCGCGGCGTAGAGGAGCGCCGCGTTCTGCGTGCCGACGAGCGAGGCCACGTAGAGCTCGATGCGCCGACGGAACGACGCATCCGCCTCGCGGTCGAGGCCTCCGGACGCGGGCGCGGTGTTACGCACGACGCGGAGGTTCTTCGGGCCCTTGAGCACCACATTGATGGCGCCGATGGGGACGTTGCCCTTCACGCCCGAGATGGCGCACACGTAGGGCACAGCGCCCGTGTAGGTGTCCGTGCCGATAGGGCTCGTCACGTCGGCGGTCTGCACGTACTGCACCGTCGGGTCATCGGCGCGGCCGTAGATGGTGCCGGCAGGGATGAGCGTCTCGGCCGCTGAACTGACGACGGTGAGCGCCAGCTTGGAGCCCGCCGCGCTGGCGGCGCCGAGCCGGGTCACCCCGCCGAGCGGCAGTGATTTGGCACGCTCGTCGAGGTTCGCGCCGACGCACGTGTCTCCGACCCAGAACGCTTCGCGGTCGCCCCATGCGCGGTGCTCGATGGCCGCGACCTCGGCGGACATCGTCCCGAGGATGCTGGCCTCGACGGAGCCCTCCGTGATGTCCGTGAGCTTGCTGCGGGCGACGAAGCGGGCGACGGCCTGCTCGTAGACCTCGGCCTCGGTGCGCGGCTCGTAGACGGCCATCAGGCCACCGCCAGCGTCGGAATGGGCACGACGACGTTGAAGCGCGGACCCGAGCGCGGGCGAAGGCCCACGTCGACCGCGAAGGCGTCGCCGTCCTCGTGCACGGACAGCGCGTCCACGCGCAGAATGCGCGGGTCGCGAAGCGACTGCGCTCGCACGGCGCCGGCGAGGGTTCCCGCCGTGCCCGAGGTCGCCACCTCGCCGGGGCCCGGCGTGATGCCGTAGGCACCGAACACGCCGTGCTCGCCTTGGATGGTCGTCAGCCGAAGACGCATCGCCTGCTCGATGAGCGGGCGGCCCGAGACGACGGCGAGCTGCTGCGGGTCGTCGCCGACGGCGGGGATGTCGCCGGCCGGCGAGAGCACGAAGTCGGTGCCGTAGATGTCGGAGTACGGCACGTCGCCCGACGCGTCGGCCACGAGCGCGAGGCCGCGGTCGTCGGGCACGACGAGCACGATACCGGGGCGCAGTGGCGAGCCGTCGCCGAGCGTCCAGAAGTCGCTCATGCCGTTGAGCGTCGCAATCTCAGTCGCCGTCGTCGGGTCGCCCGTCGACTTCGCCGCGATGGATTGCAGCGTGTCCCCGGGCCGCACCGTGTAGGTCGTGCAGACCTGACGCAGCGTCGCCTTCGTGGATGGCGATGCCGGCGCGGGCGGCGACGCCGCGGGCGCCAGCGCGGCGGCGATGCGGTGTTGCCCCAGAACGAGGTCGGCGGCGTAGCGCATCGAATCGAGGTAGGCGCGCACGCGAAAGTACGTCTCGCGGGCGGCAGCGGGCCGGTCGACGAAGGGGATGAGCATGTAGGCGCCGAAGACGGCGGCCGATGCGTTGCCGATGGTGGCGATGACGGCGTGCATGACGTCCACGGGCACGCGCTCGGCCTGGTCAATGGCCGCCTCCACGCCGAGCACGGAGCGGACCACGCGGTCGACGGCGAAGACGGGCGCCAGAAGGGCGACCTCGGCGGCCGTGGCGGCGACCGCGACCGTCGTCGCGAAGCCGTCGAGGAACGCCACGGCTGCGTCGAGCCACGATTGCTCGGCCTCGATGCGTTCCTTGGCCGCAGGCTCCTTGACGGCGGGTACGGCGAGGTGCCGCGCCAGCCCGTAGCCACGGAAGGTCAGCGCGTAGCGCCACGAGAAGCGCGTCGTCTGCGCGTCGCGGTCGAACTCGGGACGCATCGGCTCGACGTAGAGCTCGTCACCCTCGGCGACGGCGCGGAGCACGAGCCGCACCTCGCGCTTGCGCCGGCCGCGCTGGGCGTCCTCGTAGTAGGACGTGAGGAACTCGCGGAGGTCGTCGATGAAGGCCGGGCCGGGCTGCGTCACGATGGACTTGCCCGTGCGGTCGCGCCCCGTGACGGGGCCGACGCCGGTGCGACCGGACAACGCGACCATCGTCTGCCGCACGCCCTGATGGTCGCGGATGGGCGACTCGCCGAGCGTCCACTCGAAGTCGAGCGCGGGAATCGGCGTCACGCGGTAGGCGGCCACGCGCGGGATGACGAAGCTCCGGTCGTACTTCTCGTCAATCTCCACGTCGAGGAGGTACAGGCAATCGACGAGCGGAACCGTCAAGCTCCGGTCGGTGAACTTCGTCGACGGGGCGTTGGCTACGTGGTCGCTGGGCGCGAGGTTCGGCAAGGCGTGGCGAGTGTACCGCTAGCCGCTGTCTTTCGACAAGCCTCCTGTGGAGTTACTCGCCCTCGGAAGAGAGCTTGAGCACGGCCGACGCGAGCTTGGCCGTGGACGCCATCGGCATCGGCACGAGCTCGTAGGTGACGAGCGCCGGCGCGGACGGCGGTATCGTCTTCACGAGCGCTTCGAGGGCGAGGAACTTCGTCTCGAGCTTGAGGCAGTAGGCGAGGAGCGCCTTCGTGAGCACGGCGGCATCGCCCGCCTCGCCCTCGCGGGAGATGCGCTCCACGGCGCCCTTGCGGAGCTGGTGGCGGATGTTGCCCGCGCCCTCGGTGGGTACGCGGGTCGTGTCGTCGATGAGGTTGCCGTCCTTGTCGATGATGCGCGCGGCGCCGCCGTAGGTGGTGGCATGGTCCGTCTCGGCCACGTCGGGCGAGGCGTCCTCGGCGCCGTCGCCGGTGTTACGTGCGGGCTGCACGACGCCGGCCGCCGCGAGGAAGCCGACGCACACGGGCTGGAGGTGCGAGTCGATGAAGAAGAGCACGGCTTGCGCAGCGCCGTTCGGAGTCGCGGAGAGCGCCGTCTGGCCCGCCCCGTCCGCGCCGACGGGGCGATGCTCGGCGCCGGCGCCGAAGTAGCCGAGGACAGGGACGCCGCGCCATTGGTTCGGCGTGAGCGGCTGAAAGCAGTCGATGCGCGCCTGATGGCCCGTCACGTAGTAGCGCGACACCTGGGCGACGACGCCGTTGCGGAGAAGGCCTTTGGTGTGCTTGCCGGTGACCGTGGAGCCGTCGCGCGGATTCATCGCTCGTCCTCGTCGAAGAGGCCGCGACTAAAGGTGATGTGCGTGCGGCGCTTCACCGTCCCGTCCTCAGCGACCTCGATGACGTGCTCGTAGCCTTCGATGTAGGCCGTCAGCACGGGGCCGAGCTCGAATCCGTCGGGCATCGTGACCTGCATGATTTCGCCGTGCCGCACGTGCGGCGAGTAGCGGCACGTGACCGGGCCCGAGTAGAAGCGCTCAGCGTGCCAGAGGAACTGGAACGCCTGCGCCGCCACGGCGTAGAGCATGTCGAGGATGGCGTCGCTCATGGGGTCCACACGTCGAAGCTGGCGAGCCCGAGGCCCGTCCGGAGGAACTCGACGGCCTGCCGGCCGTCGTTGTGCGCGTCAATCTGGCCGTGCGAGATGACGCCGCCGAAGGTGAGCGGCGTCACGCCGTCGGCCGCAGCGGTGTGCAGCTTCGGTGGGTAGTAGACCTCAAGCGGAATGCCGAACGTTTCGTGAAGCTCGTTGAGGAGCGTCACGAGCGCATCCTTCTGCGCCTGCGTGTAGTCGACCACCCACGACTTACCCGCGTCGGGCGGATGCCCGAGGTTCACGTAGAGGTTGTAGCTCGCGTTCTGATTCGGGTCGCCCCACGACCACGGCACGACGCGGCCCGACGCTTGCGAGTCGTTGAGGTGCCACGGCCGCACGACGAGGTCGATGCCGATGGCGACCTCGTTCCATCCGCCGCCCGTGTGCCGCGCGCAGTAGAGCGCCGGGTCGAGGAGCTTGTGCGTCACGCCGTTCTCGTCAATCATGTAGTTCGTGCTCGCGCGGTCGGGATTGCGCGGGCTGCGCCACCATGAGATGGCGCCGTCCATTGTCCACCCGTCCGTGTCGTGCAGCACGATGGCCGTCGGCGGCTTCTGGCGTGGCCACGAGACGAGGTCTGACATCGCGCCGGGGTCGTCGGCGTCGCCGAGCTGCCCGAAGAAGGGCCAGTTGACCTCGTAGAGCTTCGCTCCGAAGCGGGCCACCTCGTGCGCATCGTAGATGGGGAGTCCCGCTTGCCAGAGGTAGCCGAGCGGCGTCCCGGGCGCGAGCGCGAAGTTGCACGTCGCGGCGTTGTAGTGGTTGTCGAGGCTGCGCCGGTACTCGACGACGGTCCCGTCCGACGCGCGGAGCGCGATGGCGCGGTCGGGGCGCCAGGTGACCTTCTTGAACGGCTTGGGTTCGATGGTTTTGAAGCCGAGCGCCTTGAGGCCCTGATTGAGCAGCTTGTCGGCGGCCTCCTCTTGCGTTTCGGTGAGCGGCGCTGCCGCGTCGGCATCGGGGCGACGGAGCTTGATGGGCTTCGTTCGCCAGGGGCGCATGCGGAAGATGAGCACCGGGAGTCGCTTGCCGAGTTTCTGATAGAGCACGAGGTTCGGCGGCATGGCCTCGCCGCCTGTGCCGACGTCCTCCATCGAAGCGAACATCTCCACGAGGTTCGGGTCGGCGCCGAAGGTGCCGTTGAGGATGTCGAGCGCCGAGACGCCCTGCGCTCCGGTGAGCGATTGAATGTCGGGGAGACGGTTACCCGGCACCTCGTCGGCCTCGCGCCCCGGCGCCCCGACGCGCTCGCGCTTGCCGGGGCCGGACAACGCCGCTGCCGTCGGCGCGTCAAAGATAATGCCGACGGTGTTCGCGAGGTAAGTGTCGACGAGGTACACGTGCACCTGGCCGTCGAGCACGTTGGGCGGGGGCGTCTCACCGAGCGCGATGGGTTGCTTGAACACGGTGATGTCGCCGACGTTGACGCGCTCCACGGGCGCCACCGACGGCGGCGCCACGTCCGAGGCCGACCACGTGGGCGTGCGCCAGAGCTCCGTGAAGCGCCCTCCGAGCGACGGCGGCATCGGCACGTAGGCGACGGCGCGGAAGATGGCCTCCAGCGCGCGGCCGACGTGCCCATCGAAGCGGTCAATCGCAGTGACGAGCGCCCACCGCTGGTCCATCGAGTAGATGGTGCCCACCGAGGTCGAGGGGTCATGCGTCACGTAGAGGAGCGCTCGGTGCAGCGCCGCGAGCCAGCTCTCGGCGTGCACGGCGATGTCCCCCTGTACGATGGCGGCGTCGTCGGGACGCACTGAGACGCGCCCGGCGTCGTCGGCGACGTGCCCGAAGGCCATCGCGGGCCCGTTCGGGTCGACGCCGTCGCGGATGACGACCCAGTCCCCTGGCCTCGGATGCGCCGCGCGTGACAGCTTGTTCGGTTTGAGCGCGAGCATGATGCCGCCCCACGGTGGCGCGACGGCCTCGCCCCACGACACGCGACGAACGGCGTGGGCGACGTTGTGGACGATGGGCTTGTCCGGGTCGCGGTAGTCGCGCCGGTGGAGCTCCACGCGGATGCCGATGACCGTTCCGTCGTCGCTCACCGGAGCGACCCGTAGAGCTTGTCCAGCCCGTCGCGCATGATGCCGTTGCCCTTCTGTAGCTCGCCGATGAGCGACTTGCCGAGCTTGTCGAGCGCCATGATGAGCGGCGCGTTCTCGCCTTCCTTGGTGGTCCGCTCGGCGTCGCTGACGGTGCGCGTCTGCATGGCGCCGAAGGACGGGCCGCCGAGCCCAGCGCCGAGCGCGCCCGCCTCGCCCGTCCGAAGCGCCGGCGCGACGGACATGAGCATCATCGACAGGGCGTCGCCCTTGAGCCCGGTGCCCTGCAACGCATCAACCGTCGCCATGGGGCCCTGTTCGGCCATCCCTTCGAGCTCGCGAAGCCCGCCCATCATCGACCCGCCGCGCTTGAGCGCGCGGGCGAGCACAGCGGCTTGGCCGACTTGCCGGAACGGCGAGAGAAGTTGGTCGCGAGCGCCGCCGAGCGGCTGCATGAGCTGCGAGGCGACCTCGGGGCCGCGAAGCCCCATGTTCTGCATGCCCGGGGTGCCCGCCATGCGTCCGAGGAACATCTCGACGTTGCCGACGTTCGGCGCAAGGCCCTGCATCGCCATGCGCTCGGTATTGCTGGCGATGGCACTGAGGTAGCGGTCGAGGTTCGCGCCGCGGAGGCCCTCGGCCATCGCGAGCCCAAGGGCGCGTCCCGTGTCGCCGCGTCCACCGGGGCGAGCGAAGGCCGCCTGGCCCTCGTAGCCGCCGATGGCGCCACCGCTCGCGCCCGTCGACAGGAGCGCCATCGCCCGCTGCGCGTTCATGCGGCTGCCGGCGAAGCCCGCGCCGTGCGTGATTTGAGCGTAGCCGCCGACGGCCTCGTCAAGGCTCATGCCGCGCTCGGCGGCTTGCTGCGCGAGGCCTCGGATGTCGCCCATACCGCTGCCGGTCGTGCCGCCCGCGAGGTTGGCGGTGAGGAGCTGCCGTTGCAGGCCCGCGAAGTGCTGGCCCTGTGCGACGGCGCTCTCACGCGCCTTCGCTCGCCGCTCCGAGGGCGCCGCCAGCGCGTTACCGAGGCTTCCGCCGATGAACGGAATCCAACCGACCGAGGACCGGATACCGAGCGCGTCCATCCGCTCTTGCGAGCCCGCGCCCGTCTCCGTCTCCAGCGCCGAGCGCTGCGCGTAGTAGTTGAGGCCCGTGTTGACGACGTTCGCGGCCGTCTGCGCCTTCATGTAGGTCTTGAAGGTGCGCATGAGGTCGAACGGCGGCGGCTGCCCCGGTGCGGGCCCGGGTCCACCGCCCGGTGGCGGCGGTGATGGCGGGGTGGGCCGACCCATGCCCGGCGACCACGGCGGGGGCGCGTTCGGGCTCCCTGCGGGCCACGCGGCGCCCGGAGCGTGCGGCGAGAAGGGCGATGGATGCTGCGACGGCGCGGCGGGAGCGCCCGGCGCCGACGGTCGGCCAGGGGCCGCTGGCGCGGGTCCGTGCGGCAGCGCTGGCGCGGGGTGGCCTGCGGGAACGGCGCGGCCGCCTGGAATGGGACCTGCCGCGCCGCCATGCCCGCCGATGCTGATGCCGCCCGCGAGCGCTTCGATGCGCTCGAGCAGCGCCATGAGCGCGCGGCCCCGCTGCTCCGCGTGGAGCGTCTCCATGGTGAGGTCGATGGAGACGGTGTGCTTGACGTTACCCATCGCCGTCCTCGTCCGCCGCGCACTCCGCGAGCCACTCGTCAAGCCACGGATCGCCGCTCTTGCCGGTCCGGACCGCTTCCGCGGCCGCTCGCCGCTTCCACTCCTCGTCGGCGAGGCTCAATAGGCCGTACTCGACGATGTCGAGCGGCGTCAGCGTCGTCGCAAGGTCGAGCGAGCGGTCGCTACCCGCGGGCAGGAGCTGCGCCGGCAC
This sequence comes from uncultured Gemmatimonas sp., assembly GCA_964355025.1. GTDB lineage: Bacteria > Gemmatimonadota > Gemmatimonadetes > Gemmatimonadales > Gemmatimonadaceae > PNKL01. The sequence goes on from CAYHCW010000001.1 coordinate 24,438, forward strand.
GAGTCGCCGCAAGAGCAGCGACCACTCGGGGCGTGAACGTGTCCGCCGTACCCGGTGGAAGGTATCGGCGGCGAAACCTGCCCTCGTGGTCGACGAGTACCTCCTCGACGGTGTGCAAGAGGAAGTCGTCGGCTTCGATGGCGGCGATGAAGGAATCGGGGAGCTTCGCGAACTCCTTGACCTGGAACATGAGCCGGCCGATGGCCCGCCAGCGGGCGAAGCGGTCGCCCGGGATGCTCTGCGCGGGACGCCCCGCGCAGCGGTCGGCGATGTAGAGCGCCACCGCGTCGTGCCCCTGCGACCGCATGACGACCGAGGTGAACTGCACGACCTTGACCTCGCCCGTGTCGATGTCGCGGTAGGTCGCTTCGATGGGGAGCTCGCGCGGCACGTCCTCGGTCGGCAGCTCGCCCCGCGGCGCGAGCGAGTCCTCGACGACGGCGCGCTGCGCGCGGAGGTCCAGGGTCGGTGATGCGGCAGCGCTCACGGGCTACGCCTCAGCGTCCATGAACATCTCCGTGCCCTCCCACGAGCCCGAGTAGGTGATGAGCCCCTTGCCCGGCGAGTCGAAGTCTTCCTGTTGCGGCTTGAGCCCCACGATGCGCGCGATGAGGGCGTCGCCCACCTCGTCGTAGACGAGCGCGGTCATCGCGGGCCACGTGACGCACGCCTTCGTGTCCTTCGCGGGCGGCGTGATGCCGAGCGTCCGGAGGCTCTTGAGCCGGAGGTACACCGTCGAGCACGAGAGATTCACGGTGTAGCCGATGGGCTCGATTTCGTAGGAGGCCATCTTGCCGTGGGCGTCCACGCGCGCGTTCTGCCACTGCCGCGACCATCGGATGTTCGTCGAACGCGAGACCGTGATGCCCTCGATGGAAAGCTCCATCCGGGCACCGGACATGACCTGGTCGGCTCCCTCAGCCATCGGAGACCTCCTACGCGGCCACCTTCACGGCGGACGGGTTGAGCAGGATGAACTTGACCGGCAGCGACGGTCCGACCTCGTACTCGACGACGAACGTGTCGCCGTCCTCGACGACGTCGAGCGACGCGGCGATGAAGGCCCGAATCATGCCCTCGTCGACCTGCCGCTCGAGTCGGGTCTTCGCCTGCGACTTGATCCAGGTGGACGTGCGCGCCGTCGTCCCGTCGCCGAGGATGGTCTTGAGGTGCGTCCGGAGGTCGCGAATCGAGGTGTTGAAGCTCTCGTTCGCGCTGATTTCGGTCTGCACCGGGTCACCCGGGTTCGTGCGGTAGGTCGTCAGGCCGTCTTCGATGCGGAGCCCGAGGTTGTCGTGCGCCGAGAAGAGGAGCCCGCGGTCGAGCAGCGTATCGGCGTCGTCATCGACGTCGATGGCCGTGTTGACGATGGTCCGGTTGAAGTTCGGGCGGCGGTGGATGAGCGACTGTGCGACGGGCATGCCCGAGTGCATCGCCGCGTAGGCGAGCGCGACGTAGGGCGGGTCGATGATGCGCGTCGTGCCCGCGTAGTCGTCGATTTCCGCTTGCTCGAAGGCGAGCGCGAGGTGCCGCGTGTTGAGCGCCGCCGAGCGCACGTCGAGCGCCGACAGAGCCTCTAGCTCCGTGCCGCCCACGAAGCCGCACGCCTCCGAGGAGCCGACGCCCGCCCGCCACTGAATGTGCGCGCGTAGGAGCTTGTGGCGGCTCGCTTCCTTGGCGAGGAGCACGAAGACCTGCGCGTCCTTGAACTTCATCGAGTCGAGCGCGGCGGTCCAGTCGGTGTCATCGTACGTCTCGACGGCGCTGCCCTCGTTGCCGCCGGCGAGGAACGTCTGCGACCCGAGCACGGCCGGGGGCTTGCCCGCCCAGTTCGCGTGCTGCGTGGCGGTCACGATGCCGCTCTGGTTGAGCGCCGCGATGAACGCCGCCGTCTCGCCGATGAGGTTGAGCGTCACGCCCTTGATCGTGGTGGCCGACTTGATGTCGAGTTGGATGGCCGGGATGTTGGCCCACTTCGGCGAGAGCACTTCGGCCACGAAGCCCTGCGCCGCGAAGGCGTTGATGCGGTCGACGGCCGCCGAGAGCTTTGTGTACTGCGCCGACGCGAGGTCGATGTAGAACGCGAAGCCGCTGATGGCGAACGTCTGCCCGGCGTCGACCGTGAAGGTGATCGTCGTGATGGCCGACCACGTCTTCGTCGAGGTCTTGCTCGCCACCGATGCGGCCCACGAGACGGTCTCGGTGTCCGCGAGGCCCGTCGCCTTGTTCGTGCCGACGATGACCGCGCTGCCGGTGACGAGCGCTGACGGCGTGAACTGGATGGCGCCATCGAAGGCCATCTTCGTCGGCGTGTAGACGCCGGCCGCGATGAGCGTCTTCGTGTAGGTGATGGTCAGCGTCTTGCCGATGGGGTCGAGGGCGAGTTGCATCGTCGTCGCCTCGGTCTCGCCGTAGGTGAACGAGGCGATGTTGCCCGACTCGACGTCGATGAAGTCCTCGGTCACGCCGTCACGGGAGGCCTGCGCGGTGAGCTGCGGCGGGTTGGTCGTGCCGGCGATGAGCTTGAAGAGCACCTTGTTGCCGGCCGCGCCCCAGAGCTTCGACTTGATGGTGATGGCGCTCACACCGTCGGCGTCCACGAGCACGAGCTGCGCCTGCGCGGTCGGCTTGGCGTTGACGAGGTAGACGGTGCCCGGTGCCTTCACGCGGTCGTCGTTCGCGGCGTTGCCGAGGAGGTGCGCAACGAGTTGGAGCTCGTCACTCGACGGGTAGACCTTACGCATCGCGCTCAGCGTCGCGTACTCGGCGGGCGTGGCCTTCTGGAGCCACGGAAACTCGCCGATGACGCACATGCGGTGGACGGTGATTTGCTGGCCGCCGAGCTTGGCGAAGCTGGGGTTCGCGTAGACGCCGGGCCGACCCGTCGTGACGCCTTGGACGTTGACTTTGGTGCCCATCTACTCAACTCCTTCGTGCGTGACGCCGCCGATGTGACCGTCGACCGTCGTGTCCCACGCGGACACGAGCAGCTTGCGCACGACGGGGCTGCCCGGAACGATACCGAGCGCCGAGGACGATGCGGTCCATCGCTGATCGCGTGCGTAGATGCCGGCTGGTAGCATTCTCTCCTCGGGCCTGACGTCGCCGCCGCCAGCGTAACCGAAATCGCTGTAGCCCGCATCTATGAAATCAGCGATTTTCGAGAGGAGCGACCGATGGATGGCGACGTGGAGCGCGCGGACGAGCGCCTTGTTCGGGCCCATGACCGTCACGGTGCACGTCTCACGGAGCTCGATGACGGGCCGCTTCGTTCGGCTGGCAACTCCGTGATAGTCCTGGTCCACGGGCTCGTCGGCGAGCGTGGTGATGACCTGCGTCGACTCCGGAAAGTCGAGGTCCCACGCCGTCGTGAAGAGCACGTGCGTCGCGTCGCCGCTCGGCGCGAGCTGCCCGTGCCACGCGATGACGTCGGCCTCCGGCGCGAGATAGAGCGTCGGGTCCTGCGTATGCTGGAAGAGTGACTTGAATCCGGCCACGTCGCCGGCGAGGTCCGCCCACGTCGTCGCGGCCGAGACAAGCACGTGCTGGTCGAGGAGCCCCGCCACGTCAGAGCCCGAGCACGCGGCCGAGGATGGTTGGCAGCCGTGCGACGACGGCGTCTGCGAGGCGTCGCGCCCGCTGGCCCGGTGACCACCACGGCTTGCCGTTCTCGGAGATGGTCCGGAAGGTGCGGTACTCGCTCTGCGGCGACGTGGAGCCCTGGTACTGCGTCTGCACGCGCACAAGGCCGTGGAGCGGGTCCGTGGCGTGCGCGTGGAGCGCACCTGGAACGCGCATCGCGCCGCGGTGCGGGTCGAAGAGCGTTGCCCCCGACGGCGTGCCCGTGGGCCGAAGGTTCGGCGCGAGGCCTGCGCCGAGACGGGCGCCCCACGACGTGCTGCGACCGTTCGGGCCCATGGTCGTTGTCGTCGGCGCGAGTTGCCGCGCGGCGTTCAGAGCTGCGCTGCCGCCGAGCGCCTTGATGGCGGCCGCGCTGTGCGAGAACGGCACGGACAGGTAGCGGTTGCCCGCCTTGGAGACGCGCACATGGCGCGTCGTGTCGCGGAGGAGGAAGACGCGGAGGTCGTAGACGCCTTCGGTGCCGATACCCCCGGGGCCCATGCCCTGCTCGAACATGTTGGGCAGCATGCCCTCGATCTGCACGCGCTGCGTGGCCTCGTTGGGCCCGGCCACGACCTTGACGGCCCGCTGGTAGGCCGCGATGTTCTTGCCGCTCACGCCGAGTCGCGCTCGCGCCTCCATGCGCCAATCGTTCGCGACCGCGCTGGCGACGCCCATGAGGCGGCGGCGCGCGTCGTTGATGATGTGCGGCACGATGCCGGCGATGGAGATGCGCGCCACGTCAGTCCCCCAGCCATTCGAGCCAACAGTCTACCGAAACGGGCAGCGAGATTTGGTAGGGCGCCGGGGCCTTCTTGGCAATCATCGTGTCGCGCACCGGGTGCGGCAGGCTCTTGATGAGGTACACCGGGTTGGCGTAGTAGCTGATGCCGTAGCGAGCGCCGACGACGGGCGCTTTGCCGTTGGCGATGCCCTTCGTCCAATCGATGTTGCCGCTGACGACGTCGAAGTCGGTGCCCTCAGCGAGCTCGCCGGAGATGAAGACGCCGTTAAGGTCGGCGCGAACGCAGCGGAGCACGCCGAAGGTCTGCGTGACCGGCGTCTTGGCACTCCCAGGCGGCGCCGTGCCCGTCACGACGGGTCGCACGAAGACGGGGTAGCGCAGCTCGTCGACGGTGGCCTTGCGCGTCCGCACGTCGTGGAAGACCATGCCCGAGCCGGTCATCGTGTAGCGGTCGAGGTAGCCCGGCGAGTCCTCGGGCAGGATGGTGATGGACACGTAGCCCGCGCCGAGGATGCCGGCCGGGCTGAATCGGTCGGGCGACTTCACGGCGCGTTGGACGATGCCCCGGATGGGCTGGCCTGCGGAGTAGTTGAGCCCGGTCCCCTTGCACCCAGGGCAGTCCGCGCGCTTCTCGCGCGTCTTGAGCTGCAACGGCGCCCCGGGCACGGGCAACGTCGCCAGCGCGCCGCACGGGCAGGGCGTCCACGTTTGCCAGGTGAGCGGCAAGGCCTTGGCGAAGAACGCCTTGCGAATCTCCGTCTCGTAGATGTCGCCGCGCGGGTTGAGCTTCGGCGGTTCGAGCGGGGTGAGCGTCCTCATACGGCGAAGAACTCCACGGCTCGCCACTTGCGCCGGAGGCCGTCCAAGAGGTCGCTGAGCTGCTTCTGGTAGCTGATGATGCGAGCGCCATAGCCCGCGTTGGTCGCGCTCGAGGTCGTGCCGATGCTCGTGCTCAGCCCGTCGATGCCCGTTGAGACGCTGGCGATGCCCGCGCCAGCGATGAGGTCACCGGCCGTGTCGAGCGCGAGCAGCGCGGCCGTGAGAGAGACGGCCTTCAGTGCCGTCGCCGGCAGCGGGTAGGTCGGGATGGCCTCAACGTAGAACTCGGGCGTTCCCGCCGTCGCTACGCACGTGAGCGTGTCGACCGTGTCGAAGTCGATGGCGCCCGTCTTCGTGCTGGCATCGCCGGCGAGCCACGTGAGGACCTCGCTGGCTGCAAGGCCCGCCTTGGAGGTGCCAGCGATGGTGACCGTGAACTGCTGGCCCGCTGCGGGGGCGACGGACGGCCGAATCTTCTGCTTCCCGACGAGGGGCGGCGATTGGTCGACGCCGAGATCGGCCACGCGGACGATGTTCGCGACGCCGTCGAAGCCTGCCTTGTAGTCGTAGACGTACCACCCGGGCGTGTATCCGAGGCCACCCATTGGGCTCAGGTAGGGTATCGCCATGGAGACGGACGTGAACGACTGCGGGCCCGGAAGGATTTGCACTTGCCCCGCCACGTCGTTGGTCACGACGGCCCATTCCTTCGGCACGTCCGTCGCGGGGAAGCTCCCCGCCTGGAGTTGCAGCCGCGTGACCTCGCGGACCGGGCGATTGTGGAGCTGCTTGAGGTGGAACGTCTCGGGGTCCCAATCGACCCGGTCGTGCCGCTCGTTCTCGAACTTGACGAGCCCAGAGAGAACGACATTGAGCTCGGCCTCGATGGTTTCGATGGCCGCGTCGATGGCGGCCTCGAAGAGCGAGTCCGGGTACGGCTGGCCGTTGTCGATGGTGAGGTCGATACCCTGAAGGTACTGCGCCTTGAGGTAGGCGACGGTGAGCGTGTCGCGGATGCCCCGTCCCATGGGCTATCTCCCGGTCGCGGCGCACCCCTGCGACGGCGCCGGGGTGGCGCGCAAGAGAGCGACGGACCGAGAGGTGCGCGGCATTACGTCGGCAGCGTCTCGTAGTAGAGGTTGATGGTGATGTCGCCAGCCGTCGGCGCGGCGCCGTCGTACTCGATGTTGATGTTCGGCGTCTCCGCGGCGACCCAGCCGAGAAGCGTGCCGTTGCTCCCGCGAAGCGTCGTGCCGTTGCCGTAGCCTTGAGCGCTCTCGACGTTCATCTGGCCCATGATCGTGGAGATTGCGGGATTGCCCACGCCACCGTCGCCGCCGACGCTGATTTTGATGTAGCTGCCGCCTCCGCCGACCGTACCCTTGGTGGTCACGAGGAGCGTCGCGAACTTGGGCACGGCGTTCGCCGGCAGCGCGGCGTCGAAGGCCACGTTGACGGGCGAGGCGCCCAGGCCGGCGAGCGAGGTCTGCTTCGTGACCTTCTGCACGCGGTTCGTCTGGAGGGCGTCGTGGTTCAGCTTGTCCGTGCCGGTCATGAGGCCAGCGGCGCCTCCGGACACGGCGTTGGCGATGGCATCGGCGGCGCCGCCGATGTGACTCGCCGCGTGCGCGGCGGGCGTCGGCGTCGCGTTGCCGGCCATGGCCTGCTGAGCGCCGCCGCCGATGGTGCGCATCGAGGCGGTGCCCGCGAGGCCGTCCTTGTTCGCGGCGGCGACCTGCGTGTCCGTGATGGTCGCGTTGGCGATCTTGGCCGCCGTGACCGCCTGGTCGTCGAGCTCGGCCGTGCCGACCGACTTGGGACCGAGCGCCGCCGCCGCCTGACCCGCGACGAACGGCGTCCCGAGGCCCGCCGCGACCGGCAGGTTCGAGAGGGTGAACACCTCCGGGATGGCGATGGTCGCGTTCGTGACGGCGATGTCCGGCGTGAACGACACCTCGAGGCCATCGGCCTCGCGCCGGTAGTAGAACCAGAGGCGCCACTTCGCGTCCACGCCGAGGTCCGCGCGGTAGCTGAGGTAGCCGTAGATCTTGGCGTCGCGGTCGGCGGGGATGGCCGTCGACAGCATGTCGATGAGCTCGATCTGGTCGCCCTGCGCGTCGGCGAGTTCCACGACGATGCCGCGCTGCCCCGGGAAGTCCGCGACGGGGTAGGGCCGGTCGGCCGCTGCCGCCCCGCTGAGTCCCGCTTGGCCCGCGCCGGTCAGCGTCTCGTCGTTCACGTTCCCGAAGCTGGCGGCGACCGTGCCGACCGTGCCGTTGCCGTTGATCGCACCGCCCGCCGTCTTGCCCGCCATGGTGGCGTCCGCGAGGGAGAGGGGCTGCGCCGTCCCGAGCGCCTGCGCCGTGGTGACGACGACACGCGCCGAGCCCTTCTTGGCGATCGTCGGGTTCGGGTAGCTCCCGCCGAGGTCACCGCTCGCCGCGCCGTTGGGCGCGCGCGAGTTCGTGTTGCGCGCGTCCGCGTCGGTGACGTAGCGGTTGCCGTTCGCCGGCGCCCCGCTCGTGCCCTGGAGCGCGTCGTTCTCGTCCTGCGTCGGCAGCCGCGGCGTCGTGGCCAGCTTGAGCGCGGTGACGATGCGCAGGTCGTCCGTGCCCGTGTCCGTCTCGACCTGCGTGGCGAGTTCGGCGGCGCCGACGACCGTCTCGGACGCGGCGACCATCATGGTCGTGTCGACGAGTCCGGAGGCGTTGAGCTTGACGAGCTTGCCCGAGTCCCCAGCGCCGGCCGACGTCGACTTGGCGTCTTCGAGCACGTGGCCCGCGGCCTTGCCGCTCGCGTCGAGGAGGAAGGGCTTGCCGCTGTTGCCCGCGCCGCCGTTCGTCGCATTCACGCCGCCGTGTGCGTGCACGTGGTCGGAGCGCGCGGCGTCCAGGCCCACGCCGACGGCGCCAGCTGCGGCGACGGCGGCCGGCGTGACCGCCGAGAGGCCGGGCGCGGACATCGTCCACGAGGTCCCCGGCGAGTCGTAGATGAAGCTCTTGTTCTCGTTGACCGAGCCCTCGCCCTTGACAACGCGGGCATCGCCGTCGGCGGGCGTCGCGAGCGCGGGGGTGAGCGAGGTGCCGTCGAAGGTCGCGACCTTGCCCTTGTCGGTGCCGGTGACGAGCGGGCCGTAGAGCGTGCCCGGCGCCTGAATGACGAGCACCGTGGCGGCCGGGGGCTTGTTCGCCACGTGGCCGACGATCTTCTTCCACGCGCCCGCCGCATTCTGCTCGGCGATGTCGCCGATGACGAGCGCGTCCGAGCCGACCGTGGCCGGCGTGCCCGCGTCACCCGCGACGATGACCTGGCCCGTCACGGGTGCGATGGGCGCGTCGAGCTGTGCGATGGTGCGCGTGCCGATGTAGCCGATAGCCGCCGCGGGCAGGGCAGCGGTCGACGTGCCTTCGAGCGTAACGATGCGCGTCTCGTGGTCGTCGCGCGTGCCCTCGATGTCGCGGATGCGCGTGCCGAGCTTCGTGGTGCGTGCGAGGGAGCTGGACCCGTCGACACGGGCGGCTTCGGTCGTCGTGAGCTTCGTGAGAGCCATGGTCTACGCTCCTGCCTTCTTCTTACGTGGCGTCGCCGCCTTCGGTTTCGGTTCGGGGGTCGGCTCGGGAGCCGACCATGCCGGGGTCCATGGCGGAGCGGGCGGCTCCGTATCGGTCTGCGGCGCGACGTCGTCTTGCGGCGCGGGCGGTGGCGCCGGGTCCGCCACGGCGATGCGCACGTAGTTCGGGTGCCCTTCAATGCGTGCGGCGTCGGGCTGCGGCGAGAGGATGCCATCGGCACCGATGCGACATTCCGTCGCACCGATGACCGTGCTTCCTTCCCGCCGCGTCCTATGCGCCCACACGATCACGAAGATGCGCCTCCTACAGCGACAGCGCGCAGTTGTCGAGGAGGAACTGCTTGGTCGGCGCCTTGACGCGCGGCGACCCGAACTTGAGGAGGAGGAACGGCAGCGTCGTGTCGACGGCCGGGAGCGGCCGACGGTACACGGGCAGGAGGTCCGCCCAGTACATGTACTGCGGCTCCATCGCCATCAGGTAGATGGGCGCCGTGCTCGGGAGGTGGAGGTTGGCGTCGATGATGCGGGTCGTGCCGCCGGCGCCCGAGGCGTTAACCGGGTACTCCCACACGAACTTCGACGTGCCGACCGCGCCGCCCTTGGTCGAGCGCTCGAGGATGTAGCTCTTGACCTTGGTCTTGCCGGCGCCGTGGCCCGGGGTGACCGTGTCGGGGAGGTCGAAGGTGGCCACGTCGCCGGCCGCGATGGTGATGGTCGCCGCGTTGGTCGGGACCTGGAGCGGCGCCGAGATGCCGTACTCGCCGATGGCGATGATGCGGTAGATGTACTCGCCCGCGTCGGCCTCGACGAACTTGCTGGCCGCGTTCGCGCCGACGGTGATCTGACCGCCACCGGCCGTGACGGTGAACGCCGAGATGACCGGGGGCGCCTCGCCGAGGTTGGTCGTGTGCGACGCGCGGTCCTGCTCGCCCGTCATGAGCGGCGCGGCTTCGATCATGACCTGCCCACCGGGGCCGGTGACCCAGATTTCCTTGGCGCCGAACGAGAAGCGCTCGATGACGCGGGGCGAGTTCGCGTCCACGTTGTGGCGCACGCTGTCCTGGCCGAGTTGTTCGAGCACGCCGTAGACGCGCGGGTGCACGACGCACTTGCCCGGGTAGGTGAACGTCGGGCCGCCCGCGAGGTTGGCGAGGATCTGGACGAGCTCGGGGCCCGTCACGGTGCCGCCGCGCTTGTCGAGGTAGTTGTTGTCCGACGCGCCGATGGTGGGCAGACCGGCCGTGAAGCCGTGCTTGGCGATCTGCTTGTACATGCCGTCGAACGAGAGGTCGTCGTTCGCGCTGTCCGAGAGCCACAGGTTCCGCTCGTGGCGCACCATGAGCGCCTGCATGCCGAGGTACTCCTCGTTCGCGAGCGCGTTCTTGTCGACCATGGGCGCGTTGTAGCCGAGCATGTTGACGAACGTGGCGAGGTCGGTGACCTGGCGGCGCTCGGCCTGCATCTTGATCTGCACGATGCCGCGGCTGTGCTGCGACTGATTGAGCGTCCCGCCGCCGCCTTCGCCGATGAACCCCTTGAGGTACGGGATGCCGATGGAGTCGGTCGTCACGTCCTCGAAGAGCGTCGAATGGACGTCGACCTTCGTGAGCTTGCCTTCGAGCCAGAGCTGCTTCATGGTCGCGCCGAGCACGGTCATGGTGTTGCTCATGGACTGCGGCACCATGGGGGCCATCTCACCGGAGGCGCCCGTGAAGGCCACGCCCTGTTGGATGGTGCCGATGGTCGCCTTCGCGATGGCGTCCTGCTGCGCGTGCAGGGCCTTGTTGAGCTCCCGGAGGCGGCCGACCTCGATGTGGCCGCCGCTCTGAAGCTGACCCAGCGTGGCGATGGTCTGCGCGATTGAAATCATGGTCGTCGTCTCCTTGGTCCTTCGTGTCGTCGGCTCAGTTGCCCAGGGTGATGCCGCACGACGCGGCGACCGCGCTTGCGGGCGTGAGGTTCGCTTCGACCTCGTACATGGCCTTGGCGAGCGCGTCGCGGCGCTCGCTGGAGAGGCCGCCCTTCACGAGCTCGCTCCGGCCCTTGTCGAGAAACTCGGCGCGCTGGCGCATGATGGCGTCGTTGCCGTTCGCGCCGGCCTCGCCCGGGTGCTTGAGCGGCTCGAAGCCACGGAGCGAGCGCGGGGCGAGCGGCAGCTCAAGCGCCTTGGCGATGGCGTCGACGTGGTTGCGCAGCGTGGCGGCCTCAGCCTTCTGCGCGACGAACGCCTTGCAGAGCAGCCGATTCGTCTCGGCGACGGCCGAGAACGCCTCGGTGAGCTTCACGGCGTGGTCGGTCGCAGCGGCGATGACCTCGTCCGACTTGGCGACGACGGCGGCGGTGCCGATCTGGAAGCCCTTGTAGATGCGGTCGGGATCGTCCTCGGCGGGCATCTCGGGCGGCTCGCCCGGTTCGGCGGCGTCGCTGAGCGCATCGGCCGCCTTGTGGAGCTCGTCCATGGCGTCGTCCATGGCTTTGAGGAGGTCGTCCGACTCGGTCTCGTCCACGTCGGCCGTGACTTCGCCGCGCGTGATGGCGCCCTTGACGATGTCGTCGACCATCGTCTCGGTGAGGCCCTTGGCGAGGAGCTCGCCGCGCAGCGCCATCGAGGTCTTCGGGCCGATGCCGAGGTCGTCCTCGCACTCGCCCTTCTGGATGGCCGTCGCCGCTGCCGCCTTGGCGTTGTCCTCGGAGAGGCCGTTGCTCTTGAGGAGGTCGATGAGCGCGGTCGCCTTGATCTTCATGCAGCCCTCTTCTTCGTCAGTGCGCCGAATAGGCGCTCCGTTGCTTCTTTCCAGGTGAGGTTGGGGAACTGACGGCACATCGCAGCGACCGCGCAGTCCTCGTCGGTCATGTCCTTGAGGAGCTTTCGGCGCGCGGGCGAGCCCGACGTCTGCGTCATGAGCGGCGCGAGCTCGCCGGAGGCGCCGTCGCCGCCCGTGTACGCCTGGCCGTGGAGCGGCACGCCGACGGCGCCCGCCATGAGCGAGGCCATGATGGGGTCGAAGGTGCAGCCGAGGTTGCGCGGCGCCGAGGTCACGGCGAGGTTGTGGACCGTCCACCGGAGGATGCGCTTCGCGTTCTCCGGGTCGCGCTCGTCGGCGTTGCCCTCGATGCTGACGCCGAGGCGCGTGCGCGCGCCCGACTTCTTGAGCGCGACGGCCTTCTCGTAGGCGCGGCGACCGGCAATGTCAGCGAGGAAGAGGTCGGCGATGACCTTCGTCGCGGGCTTGCCCTTCTCGATGCACGGCTCGATGCCGACGGGCTCGCCGACGATGTTGAAGACGCCGGCCGGGTGCTCGATGGTGAGCTTGCCGTGCGAGAGGAAGGGCGCCCAGTTGCCGCCCTTCTGCACGAGCGTCTCGCCGTCCTGGTCTTCATGCTCCGTCGACCCGATGGCGATGACGCGTCCGAGGCCCTTACCGCTCGCGAGCTTCTGCGCGGCCTTGGCGAGGTCGTCGCCAAGGTCGAACTCCAGCCATCGCCAGCAGGGCGCGGCGAGTCCGAACGGATTTGCGAGCACGTCGGGCACGCGACCTCCCGGTTTCCGGAAGCCAAAAACGCAAAAAGGGCACGAGCTGCGGGGGCGCTCGTGCCCTTTATGGGCTTCAACTCACGGGTAACCTGTCGGACGCCAGCGTAAATCCGCTACGCGGCCGTTGTCAAGCCGAAATGAGGGTTGCCAACAGGGGGAGGGTGGAGATTTCGCGGCAGTGGTGGCAACGGAGCTGCACGCGGTCGACGTAGACGAAGAGCGCACGACCTTGCACGTGGAGCCGAATACTGCCGTCGGGCGCGGCCACGCCGAGCGGTCCGTCGCACGCGGTGCAACGGATGAGCACGAGCTGCGCAGCGTCGGCCACCGCAGCACTCACGCGGCGAGCTCCAAGCCCCAGTCGTCGGCGAAGCGCATGCCGGGAGGTATGCTTTGCGTTGTACAGTTGCAATTGGGATGTACCGGCCACAGTGAAGCGACCCAATCTCGCCGCGCGCGCCCGACGTTCACGCCGTTGCCCACGAGCTCGGCCACGGTGAAGATGCGCGGCTTGCCGTCGTCGCCGAGGAAGAGGCGCCGGCAGTCGGGGCACGCGTCGGCGTTCGGAATGCGGGCCACGCGCGCTTCGGCGCCGTAGGTGCGGAGTGCTTCGATGGCCGCGCCGTCGTTCGCAACGCCTTGAAGCTCCGTGCGGGCGATGCGCCGCCAGTTGCGGGCGTAGTCGCCGGTGCGGTTGGCGAGGTTCGAGGCGAGCTTCTCGGAGCTGAGGCCGCCCGCGACGGCGTCGGCCGTCTCCTCGCGGATGATGCGGGCGCCGGCCGCGCGCTGCTCGGCGCTGGCCTCGGTCGCGATGTGCTCGCCATCCCATTCCTCGGCGACGAGCTGCCCGATGTCCTCGGCGACGTAGTTACCGAGGCCGCGCGCGTACTCGCCAGCGCGGGTGCGCGCCTGAATCCACGCCTCACGCGTCGCCTCGTCGAGGCCCGGGGGCGGCGCCGGTATCGGGAGCCCGCCGATGGGCGGTCCCGGCGGAAGCGCCGGAGGTGGCGGCGCACCGGGCGGCGGAAGCTCGGGCGGCTCGAGGTCGATGTGCGGCCCGACGATGGTGGGCCGCATGACGGCGATGGGCGCCACGGCCGTGGACGTCGTTGCAGCCGTTGCCATCGCCTGCACGACGGCGTTGACGCGCGGCACCCATGCAGCGAGAGGTGCGGCGCGGAGCGCGGGAAGCTCAGGGGGCGGCGCGGCGGCGAGTATCTGCCCGGCGATGAGCGCGAAGAGGAGCGGGTCGATGGTCGTGCCAGTCACGTGCGCCGCAAGGAGCGCGGGCACGAGCGCGGCGTGCGCGCGGTCCGCAGCGTCCATGGCCGCGCTGACGGCCAGCTCCACCGTCATCGCGTCACGGCGGCGATGACCTCGCGCTGGAGCGCGGCGAGTCGCTCGCGGTAGAGGTCTGCCATGTGGTCCGCGAGGTCGTCAAACACGCGAGCGGCGCCGTCGGCGGGGAGTAGTGGCAGCGGCGCGTGCACGTGCGCCTTGACGAGGGCGGCTTCGGCCTCGGGCAAGTCGCGCGCGGCGACCTCGGCCAGCCCGCAGAGCGCCTTGGCGAGCTTGCCGCCTGCGCCAGGAGCTCGGGCCTCGCCGGGGTAGCTCTCGACGAGGTGGAGCTTCACGCGGCCTCGCGACGGTAGAGGTAGCTGCGGGCGCCCGACTTCGCGAGCGCGGCGCTCGGCGCTTGCCCGCGTCGGATGATGAAGCGCGGCGTGCCGAGTTGCGCCGACTTCACTGCGTCGCGAATCGGCGCGATGAGGTGCCGCTCGCCGTCGGCGCGCTTGACCACGATGGGCTTGCCGGGCCCGGCGTGGTGAATCTGGACGTCGCCCTTGGCGCCGGCGAGCGCGGCGTGGAGGAGGTGCTTGTCGACGCGGATGGTCGACGGCTCCTGCGTGTGGTCCTCGGCGGCGTACATGGCCGGGGACGTGCCCTCGCCCTGGATGTACATGCCGTCCTTGCCCGAGACGAGCGATGCGTACTTGCCCTCGTTGAGCTTCGACACGGCGTGCAGTTGCTTGGCGTCGAACGTGTGGCCCGGTTGCGCCTCGGCCTCGGCCGCCATCTCCAGGACGGCTTTGCCGTAGTTCTTGCCGTCGGCCTCGCCGCCCGAGGTCGCGTGCAGCCCTTCGCGCGCTCCCGGTGCAGGCACGATGACCGCGCGCGAGCCGTTGGTTGCGACGGCGTGGCCGCCGGCGACGTGGAGGTGCTTGAGGTTCGCCCGGTCGTCGTCCGCGCCAGCCACGAACGCCGAGAGGCGCTTGCGCGTCTCGGCGGGGAGGTCGCCCTCTTTCGTCGTAGCCGTCGGCTTCGCCTTGCCCGCCACCTTCGCTGCGGCGATGCTCGCCGCGACGGCTTCAGGCGTGACGTTCTTCGCCTTGCCGGAGACGACGTCGGGCGCGTGCGCCTTGAGCGCTTCGAGGGTCTTCGCGTGCTCGCGATGGCCCGCAAGCGCTGCGATGTAGCTCGCCATGGCCGCGTCGGCGTCCTTCGGGACGTTGCCTGCGGCCTGCCGGTGCTTCGCGGCGGCGCTCCGGAGGGCCTGCGTGGCAGGCTCCGCGCCCGCGGCCTCGCTGACGGCGTCGAACTCGTCGGCCTGCACATCGAGCTTGTCGGCGGTCTTGTGCTGCGTCGCTGCCCACTCGGTATCGCCCTTGTGCTGGCCCGTCGCGCGCTCGCGAATCGCGTCCACGACCTCGTGCAGGTTGCCGTGGAGCGAGCGGTCCTTCCCGGTCGTGAGGAACTTGACGCGCTGCGCGAGGCCCTTGGCGTCCGATGTCGGCATGCCACCGACGGGCGTTTTTAGCGCGGTATCGGCGCCGTACGTGGCCGACCGAGCGGCGTTCTGCGCCGCAGCGGTGGCGGCGGCGCCGATGTGGTCCATGGTCGTGTCGCTGCTCTGATGCGGCCCGTAGCCGTCGGCGGCGAGGTGGGCGGCTTCGAGCCGTCGCGAAAGGCCGTCGGCCTTGACGTCCTTGCCGGTCCGCTTCTTGACGCGGTCCGCGATGGCCGCGTCGAGCCTCTTCACGACTTCGCCGTGATTCGGCGTGTGCGCGTAGACGCCCTTGCGGTCCTCTTTCGGCAGGAGGATGTCGGAGCCACGGTCCTCGGACTCAGCGGGCTTCGGCGGCTCCTCTTTGGCAACCTTGGTTCCACCGGGCTCAACGGCGGTTGCGGGCTTGCTTGCCCCGAGCTTCGCGATGACCTTCGCCGCCGTGTCCGTTCGGTCCATGTGCAGATTGCGATGCTGAATCTTCTGGCCGACCATCGCTTCGACGGCGCGCTTGCCGTTCGCGCCGTCGCCGTACAGCTCGACGTGCTCCGCGCCGTACTCGCCCATCTCGCCGGCGATGTCGTCGATGGCCTTCGCCTTCTCGCCTTCGCTCGGAATCTTCACGAGGTCGAAGTGCTTGGCGTCCTCGTCGCTGAGCGCGTGCGGATACGTCACGGTTCCGTGCGCGGCGAAGTCAGCATGCTTCCCGAACTCGGTGAAGCCCTTGGGGACGGTTGCGAATCCAGGAGGCCGGAGCGTTGCGCCGTAGGTGTGGCTTTCGGCCAGTGCTTTCGGCGCTGGCTTCTCGGGCGCCGCTTCGGCAGCGGGCTTTGCCGCATCGCCGCTCGTGAGTTTTGCGAGCTCTTCCTTCTTCCCGTCGACCTGCTTCTGCATCCACGATGCGTTGCCGGCGCCGACCGACTTCGCGCGCTTGACGGCGGCCTCGCCGCGCTCGATGTCGCCCTTGAGCTTGGCGATGTGGTCGGTGTCGGCAGATTGCGCCGCAGCGCCCGCGACGGCTTCAATCTGCCGCGCGAAGTCCTGTTCATCGGCGTGCGTACCCGACGTACCGCGAATCTTCTGCGCCAGCGCGTGAAGCGCCGTCTTCTCGGCGGGCGTGAATGGGGCGCCGTCCATGAGGTCGTCGATGCGCTTCGGGGTCAGCGCCGCTTCCTTGACACGGTAGCGGTCGGCCATCTCCGCGATGGAGGCGATGTCCAGTCCGCCGTGCGGCGACTTCTTCGTCTCGTGCTCCTTCGCTGCCGCAGCTCGAGCGTCGGGCGCCATCCGCCGCACCGTGAGCGGCAGCTTGGCGTTCTTCGCGTGGGCCGCGATGGCCTTCTCATGGTGCGCTCGGAGCTTCGCCGCCAGCTCGTGCTTGTGCAGCGTCTCGGTCTTGCCCGTCTCGTCGTGCTTGACCGTCACGCGGCCGTCGCCGTGGTCGTGCGTGATTTCAAGGTGTCCGCCCTCGTGCTTGAACTTCGAGCCGACCTGCATGTGCTCTTCGTGCTCGACGCCGTGCCCGTGCTGCACCTGGTAGAAGTAGCGCCAGCGCCCATTCGCTCCGCGCACGCGCTTGATGTACTTGTGGGAAAGGCCTTTGAAGATGGGCCCGAACGTCCCGCCGAGCATGCGCTCTTGAGCCTTCCACAGGGTCCAGCCGTAGCGCTCGGGAAGCTCCCACTCGATGAGCATCACGCCACCTTGCGCGGCTGCGCCGCCGACTTGAGGAGGTCGCCGATGATGGCGCCGAAGGGCCCGCGGTAGAGGCCCGGCGAGGTCCCGCCGCCGAAGACGGCGTTGAGGTGCTCGTTGCCGATGCGCCAGCCCTTGCCGTGTTGGGCGTGGTCATCGAAGCGCGCGCCAGGCGCCTTGCGCTTGATGTCCTCGTAGTGCTGGCGCGTGTTGCCGGTGATGAAGGTGTGCGTCGTGCCCATCGGGTGCAGACGCAGGCCCTTGTCAGCGGCGCTCTGATGATGCGCGGGCGACGGCGCGGTGGGCGGTAGCTGCGGCTTGCCGACCGTCGAAATGGGCGGCACCACGGGTGGCGGCTGCGTCGCGCCAGCGGCCGCCTCGAGGTGCTTCGGCCGGAGCGGAACCGTGGCCTTCGCGCCCGTGTCCGGGTGCGTGTACTCGACGTGGTGCTTCTCGCCGTCGTGCCCCGTGACCGTACCCGTCCAGTTGCCGCCGTGGCCCATGTCTTCGAGGAGCTCTTGCGCGGCGGGCGTCGGCTTCACCTTGGCGCCGACGGCGTGGTGACCTGCGGGCAGCGCGGGCGCCGACGGCGCGGTGGTCTTCGGTGTGGGCGGCGGTGCGACGGGCGCGGAAGGCGTCGGCTGCTGGCCGAACGCCGTGCCGAGCGGACCGGGCTTTGGCGCGGGCGCTTCCGCCCCGGCAGCGGGCTTCGCCGTGCCCGCGACCTCGATGTCATCGACGTGGGCCGAGTGTCGAATCGGGCCGTAGTAGTAGCCGCCCGTGCTGGGTCGCTCGACGGTGACCTCGCCGCTGCCATCATGCGACACGATGGATGCTTCGCCGTTCCACCGGCCACCCGTATGCGTCACCTTCGTTCCGATGGGCGGCGGGTCGGGAGGGATGTAGCCCGGGATGTCTCGCGGGCGCACGCTGCCACCGATTTCGTCGACCGTCAGCGGCGTGACCTTGACGTCGTGCACGGCGAGCTTCTCGGCGAGCTTGACGACCTGGTCGTGCCCGTCGGCCGTGGCGCCTCGGATGCCCGCGATGCGGCCCGCGCTGGCCTTGTGGTGCTTGCGCATGCCGTAGAGGTTGTACTGACCGTTGCTGCGGCGGCGGACATCGATACCGACGGTCGCGAGCTGCGCGGCGGCACGGCGCACGCCCGTGTCGGCTGCGGCGGCCTTCTTCTTCATGCGCTCGCGATGGCCCTCGCCGATGACGTCGCGACCCGCCTTGCGGGCTTCGGCGACGCGGCGAAAGTGCGCGTAGGCGTCGGCGGCGGCGGCCTGGATGGCGGCCTTCTTGATCTGACCCGCCGTCATCGGCTCGTCGTCGCCTTCCTCGCCGGCGGGCCCGTCGCCCTCGGCGCCGTCGAGCGCGCCTTCGAGCCCCTTGTCGATGTCCTCGGCGTCGTCGTCGCCGCCGAACTCGAACGCGGCGAGGGACGCCGCCGAGTCGTTTGCGCCGGGGTTGCCGTCCACGAGCGAGCCCATGCGCTGCGCCCGCTCGGCGACGCGCGAAGCGTTCTTCCGCTCGACGGGATGGTCGCCGACGATGTAGGTGATGTTGGCCCGCGACTTCGAGCCGACGCGGTACATGCGGCCGTTGACCTGCTCCATCTTCGCGGCCGACCACGGCAGCGAGAGGTTGATCATCTCGCGCTGCGCGTCGCCACGGATGTCGTGGAGCGAGAATCCCGTGCCCGCCTTGTCCATCGTGCAGACGACGACCTTCTTGGTTCCCGCCTGAAAGGCCTTCTGCTCCTCGACGGGGTCCTTGTTCGTGCCGCCGTGGATTTCCGCGACCGCGCCGACGCCGCCGAAGGTCTCGACGAGCTTCTTGACCGGGTTGATGACGGGCGGAAGGTTCTTGAGCTTCTCGTCGATGCGGCCCGCGGCCATCTCGAAGGCGTGCGCCTGCGCGTGGTTCTCTTTCGCGCGCATCTTGGCCGCGCGGCGACGGAGCGAGCGGGCGAAGCCGAAGAGCTGCGAGTTCTTGTATTCCTTGTAGGACGTGAAGAATCCGACCTGCTTGCCCTCGGCGAGCGCCTTCTTGCCGCGCTCGATGGCCTCGTCCGCCTTGAGCGTCTCCCAATAGGCCTTGGCCCAGTTGGTCATGTGCGCCGAGAGGAGCGTCGGGTCCATGCCCGCGTCCTTGGCGATGGCGTGGACCTCGTCGGCGATCCGGAAGGTCGTTTGCGCGTGCTCGGGCAGGGCGTCGTCGCCGCCCGACATGACGTGGAAGCCCGTCTTGACGCCGCTCATGTCGATGCCCCGCTTGAGCGCGCGGCCGTCCACGAGGAGCGTGGCCGCGATGGCGGTCATCGGCTCGGCGCTCGACGGGTTCTCGATTTTCGCGGGCACGTCGCCGTAGCCGCTCGCGCCGGGCTTGACGACGGCGCCCGCCTTGGCGGCCCAATCGGCGAACTCGGGCCCCGTGCGGTAGAGGCCGAGGTGACGAAGGTAGTGCATGTCCACGATGTTCGTGAACGGGGTCGCCGAGAGGTAGGCGACGTGCTGGCCGTGCGCCTGGAGCTGGACGCCGGCCTGCGCGCGCGCCGTGTCCGGGTTCGCCATGTTGTGCGATTCGTCGAAGATGATGGTGTCGAAGTTGCGGAACTCGGGCTTGAGCCGCGCTTCGGTGACGGGCTTGCCGTCCTTCTTGTAGCCGATGACGACGTTGTCGTAGAGCTCGCCGTAGCTCGCGATGAACGTGCCGTCGTCGGACGGGTGCACCTTGCGCTGCGCCTTGATGTTGAAGAGGTCGGCGGCATCGACCCACTGCACTGAGAGGTTCTTCTTGCCGCCCTCGGGAATGACGATGAGGTTGCGCTTTCCGCCCTGCGCCACCATCGCCGTCAGCCCGAGAACGGTCTTGCCGAGCCCGGGGGAGTCCTGAATGGCGATGCCGTGGCCGCGCGCCCACGCGGAAAGCATCTGGCCGGCGCCGTACATCTGGTCATCGTTGACCTGCTGGTACTGCGCGTTGCCGTTCTGGAACGTGCGTAGGTGCTCGGGGATGGGGTGCGTGATGTCGGGCGCGAGGTCGACGTTGTCTTGCTTCGCCCACCGCTCGGGCGGCTTCCACTTCTCCGGGCCGTCCGCCGAGTCCTCGGTGAAGGTGGGCGCCTGGCCTTGCGCGGCGGCGACCTCCTCAGCGGGCGGCGGCTCTACGTTCGGGAGCCCGGGGATGCTTTCGCTTTCGCCTCCCGCGCCGCTCTTTCCTTCTTCTTGTCCTTGACGAGCTGGTCGATTCGAGCGCGGGCGCTCGGTGGCAGGGCCCAATAGCCCGGAATCTCCACCGCTCCCAGCGCCTTGACCTCGCCGCTTGCCTTGTCCGCCATCGCCGCCATCCTTCCCCGGCGCCGCGCCGGCCTTGGGTCCGCTCTCGCCCGGGGTCTTCTTGCCGCCCTCACCGGGCTTCGCCGTGCCACCGCTCGAGGTCTTCTTGCCGTCGCCGGTGCCCGCACCTGCCGTTGTGCCACTCGCGGGCGCGGCGGGCTTCGCCGTCTTGCCCGCGGCGGCCTTCTTCTTGCGCTCCTCGTCCTCGACGGCCTTCTTCGCAGCGGCCTGCTCGGCGAGGTGCTGCTTCATGGCCTCTTCGCGCTTGCCGGGGGCGAGACGGCGCACCTTGAGCGGCATGGCCGCGTGCTTGGCGTGCGCGGCGATGGCGCCCTTGTGGTGCTCGCGGAGCATGGCCGAGAGCTCGGCCTTCGTGACCTTCTTCGTCTCGCCGGTCTCGTCGTGCTTGATGGTGAGCGTGCCGTCCTCGGCGACGTGGGTGATGTGGAAGTGCCCGCCCTCGTGCATGAAGGCCGCGTGAAGGACGAAGTGGTCCTCGTGGGCAACGCCACGGCCGTGCTGCACCTGGTAGAAGTAGCGCCACGGCCGCTTCGGGTTCCCCGTCGGCACGCGCTTGAGGTACTTGTGCCCGAGGCCTTTTTGCAGGCCCCACAGTCGCTCGCCGTAGTCGGAGGGGAGCTCGAGCCACGCCGCAACATCGGGCGTCTCGACGGCGCCGAAGAGGCTCTTGAAGATGGCGCTGATGGGTCCGGAGCGTGGCAGCGTACTCATGGTCGTCTCTCCCGTGGCCTCGCGCGCGAATGTATCACGTCCATAACCTGTTGCACACGCCGAAAGCGGTGGCGAGCGGCCCGGCTTTGGCGACGGTGCCCGCGCCCGCGTGCGCTCGGCGCCCGATGCGCTTACCCTCGCGCGCCGGGTCCATCGCGAGGCGCTTGAACCGCCCGATGCTCATGGTGACGTGCCCGCCGTAGAAGCCGGGCGCGTCGTACTGCCGCTTGTAGGCGGCCACGGCGGCCACGGCCGTGCGCCATCCGAGGAAGACCTTGTCCTCGTCGGGCTTCCCGGTCGCCGGGTCCTTCTGATGGACAACGACAACGAGCGGCGAGTCGTGGTCCGGACCGATGTAGGCGTCGAGTGCGTCGCCGTCCATGCCGCCCGCGCCGCGAATCTCGCCGTAGTCCCAGCGCATGAGTGTGCGCCATGCGGTGCCGTCCTCGGCGACGCCTTCGCGGTAGGAGCCGCGCGCGTTCTCGACGTCGACCGTGAGCCCTTGGAAGTCGACGGTCCCGACGAAGGGGCACTTGCGTCGGCGCTTCGTCGCCGGCCCCATCGGCGGCCGGTGCGGTGCGTAGTGCGGAACCTGCGCGAGGCCTGCCTTGACGAGCGTCGCAAGGAGACGCGCGCCCTTCGTGAGGTTGTCGCCGAAGACGGCGAGCACGGCCTTGACGTGCGGCGCAATCTTTTCACGGAACTCGGTCGGGTCGAAGTACGCCGATTGCGCCCCACCACTGTAGCTGACGTGCGTGAGGGTGGGGGCGACGACGCCGGTGTCGGCGAGCTGCTGATGAAGGTACTGCTCGACGCCGCGCGCGAGCACCTCGGTCCCCATCTGGTAGTAGGCGTTGCGCTCGTCGCTCGCGTCGTACGTGTCGCCGCCGAGCTCGGTCATGAGCTTACGCAGCACGTCGCCTTGCGCGTCCTTGTCCTTGAACCGCTCGTAGCCGCCTGTCGCCTTGACGGCGCGGTGGAACGAAAGGAGCTCTTTGCCGCCCGCGACACCGGCGACTTCGGCCTCAGTGGCATCGTGCAGGCGACGGCCATCGGGCGTCTGGAACTCCGCGTCGCCCGCGTGGCGCACGAGCCACGACGCCATGTTGCCGATGTACTGATGGTTGCGTGTCTCGGTCGAGGCCTTTATCATCGCGTGCTCCGCCGCGAGGAGGTCGGGCGTGCTGCCTGCGGGACCATGGGGCAACCCGAGGTCGCGATGCACCTTCGCGCTCGCGCGAACGTGCGGCGGCGAAAGTCGCGTCATGGTGCCGCTGACGTTGCCGACCTGCTGATGCTGGACGCGCACGGCGATGCGATTCTCGATGTAGTGCAGGAGCTCGTGGCCGAGCGACTTCTCGAAGCCCATGTTGATGGCGATGTGCGGCCCGATGCTACTCCGCGTGTCCGCTTGGAGCTTGCGCTTGCCCATCGTCTCGCGGTCCACGTCGGTCGGGCTGTTGGTCGGTTGGTAGTGCGCGTTGGCGCCGGCCGTGACCCATCGGTCGCTGATGACGAGCGGGAGCCCGGAGAGGTCGAGCTTCGTGAAGCCTGCGGCCTTCTCGAAGTGTTCGAGCGCGTGCCAGACGCCGCGAAGCGTGGCGGTGCGCGCCTCAGTGGACGACTGCGACGCTTCGTTGAGCTCGTTGAACGCGGCCTTGGCGGCGGGCGATGCCTTCTTGTCCACGGTCGGGACGATGTTCACGCTGTCGGCGCCGAAGTTGACCTTCGAGAGGCGATTCCAGCGCGCGGACTGCTCTTTGTCGCTGTCGCGGGAGCCGCCCATGCGGACGCCGACGGCGGGCGTCGCGAACGCGGCATAGGCGTCGTCGTCAAGCACGACCTGGACGCCGAAACGCTCCGAGAAGAGCTGCTTGACCTTGGAGTGCTCGGCCTTGAGCGCGGTGAAGTGATGGTCGATGATGCCCGTCTGCGCCTCGAAGGGCTGCGCGTCGCGCCCGAGGTAGAGCGGCTGCAACAGAGCGTTGACGGCGGAGGTCGCCTCGGCGACGCGATGGTCCCAGTGATGGCGCTCCATCGCCGTGACCTGCGTCGTGCGGATGAGCTGCTTGTCCGCCTCGATGGCGCGCTCGAGCACGCCGACGGGCTCGGTGCCGACGATGCGGAGGTGTGCCGCGGCCTCGTCGCCCTTCTCGGCGCGCGTGAGGTTCGTGTAGCCGAGGAGCTCCGAGATAGCCGCGGCGGGCACGAGGCCCGACTTGTAGGACGTCGAGGTGAGCGTCTTCAGGGCCACGAGGCCCGCTTGCGTGCGCACCTGCGGCAGGTTGTTCTTGAGGAACTCCCACGCGGTGCGCGTGCCGCGCGCGTCCTTGTAGTAGGCCGTGCGGGCGTCGGCGATGATACGCTCAATGGCGAGCGCGGCGCGGCCTTCGAGCGGGCGCTGGCGGTCGATGGCGAGGTCGTCGCGGGCGAGGTCGAAGTCGACGAACGAGCGAAGCGCTCGGACGGCGCGGCTGATGCTGCGCGCGGCCCATCGGTCCACGGGGCCATCGAACGCGCCGGCGCCTTCCTTCCAGAGTCCCGTGGCGTCGTCGGCGCCATCGGTTCCGAGCGTCTTGGTGAAGAGCGACTTGAGCCACGCGCGCGCGTCTGCGTCGTGCTCGGTCCAGTTGGCGCCAACGGCGAAGCCGGCGAGGTCGCCGTAGTGGCGCTGGACGATATGCAGCGCGGCGAGGTCGCTCGGTGAGAGGTTCAGTCTCCCCTTATCGTCGTAGCTTCCCGCCCCCTCCAGCGTGCGGCTGCCCTCGAGGAGCGCCAGCGCGTCGCGCACGCGGCGGCGCTGCGCGTGGCCCTTCGGCGCGTGCGCTTCGTGGAACGCGTCACCGCCAGCGGGAATCTTCGCGAACCACTCCATCATGCCGCCGAAGGCGCGCACGATGTTCGCGTGGTAGGCCTCGGCTCGAGCTCGTTGCTTGGCCGTGCCGTGCAACCGCGCGGCATGCACGTCCTGTGCGGCGCGGTGGCCGACCTCTTTGAGCGCGTCGCGGTGGTGCTCGTGGACCACGTCGCGGAGCTGCGCGAGGGTCATCGTCCGCGTCTCGCCGCCCTCGTCGTGCTTGACCTTCACGGTGGCGCCGTTGCGCGCGATGACGTGGTAGTGGCCGCCGTCCACGCGGAAGGCGGCGCCGACCTGCATATCGTCGTCGTGCGCGAGGCCGCGCCCGAGACGCGCGGTGGCGCGGTAGATGTAGCGGTAGCGCGTCTTCCCTGTGCGCGTCGTGTGCCCCGTCGGTACTTTTGAAAGGTACTTATGGGCGAGGCCCTTGAGGAGAGCGAGGAGCGGGCCGGGGCGACGCCAGAATGGGACGGCGGCACTCATGCCGCTTCGACTATCCAGGCCCTTACGCCGCTATGGTGGCTCGGCGCCGGCACCATCGCGCGCCGAGCGCCGGGGCGACGCGGGCCCTTGCGCACGAGGCGGCCGTCGGCGAGCGCTTGCTCGCCCGACTTGACGAGCTGGCGCGTCCAGTCATCGACGCTGTTCCACCGCGTGCCCTTGATGGTGTCTGCATCCATGAAGCCGCTCTGCTGGTCGTCGGGCGGCATCGCGCCGTCGAACGGCTCGTCGTCCTCGCCCTCGCCGGGGGCGCCGCCTGGAGGCGCCGCGCCGTCACGCGCGCTCATAGCGGCCGACGCGAACTCCTGCGAGAGCGGGAGGTCGGCAATCTCGGAGTCGAGGCGCTCGAGGTCGTGCTCGTCGCGGAGCTCGTTCGGCGTCTTGTAGGTCTTGACCGCCTCCATCGCGAGCTTGTGGCGCTCAATCTCGGACATCGCGCCGAAGCCGCCGAACTCCATCATGAAGTCGGGGTCGAGCGGCTGGACAATCCACGTCGTGAACCACCATCCGAGCGAGCGAAGGATGGGGCGTAGCCCGCGCTCTTTGGAGGCGACGATGCGGTCGCCGGGACCTTGCGTGCTCAGCGCGGAGGTCTGGCCTTCGTTGCCGTAGATGAGGCCGTTTTCGGCCGGGTCCATGCCGTAGACGAGGTGGGCGAGCTTGACGCGCCAGTTAATCCACTGGCTGTATTCCATATCCTTGTTCGTTTCGGACAGGGAGACGGCCTTGATGTCCTCGTGCATGCGCGGGTCGAGCTGAATGAAGGGCGTCCGCGCGGCGTTGCGCGGGCCCGTGAGCATGGCGGTGACGCTGCGCCGGAAGGCGCCCCAGACCTTACCGTCCATGGTCGACATGACGGCGATGATGTGGTTCGCGTGCACGCCGTTGGTAAAGTTTACCGAATTGAACGTCTCGGCGTTCACGAGGTCGGTAATCACTACCACCAACTCGTCGAGCTCCGGAAAGCCGTACCGACCGATGGCCTGCAACGTGCGCGGGCGCCGGATGCCCCAAATCATCTCGTCGCGGGTGAACTCGGCGACGACGCGGCCCGTGGAGTCGCGCTGCACCATCTCGGGCTCGCCGGGCTCGGGCCACGCCTGCCCACGCGCTCGGGCGGCGTCCTTGGGCTTGGCGAGGCGGATGGTCGTCGCGTCGGAGGGCACGTAGCCGCAGGGCTTGCCGAGGCGGTTGTGCAGCACCTCGGCGTTGAGCTGGTCGTAGGTGAGCGAGTCGCGCATCATGGCCCGCACGGCGAGCTCCATGTTGCCGGGGCCCCATCGCCCGCCAGCGACCATGAGGACGTTCTCGATTTCGGTGGAGCGCCGCTCGGCGGCGGCCGTCATCTTCGCCTTGCGGTCGCGCAGGGCCACACGGAAGCCGAGCTCGTAGGGCGACGACTGCGGCATGCAGAAGTCGGCCACCTGGTTGATGCGCGTGTTGATGATGCCGCTGATGACGGGGACGCGGCTCATGGCGATGAGCTGGCGGTAGTCGAGGCCGAGCGCGCCGGGGTGGAAGGCGCTGTAGAGCGGGCTGGAGGTGTCCTCGAAGCCGAGGATGAGCGGGTCGACGTTGTGGACCTTGGGCTCGGCGCGGTTCGCTTCGATGAGCGCGGCGTCGCCGGGCTTTACGCCCTTGTCCTTGCGTCTGCGTCGGGCCACGTGCGGACCTACCCGTGCGTCGCGACGCCGTAGGACTCGATGCCCACGACCGAATTGCCGGTCGTGCCGACGAGCACGATGCGGATGGCGCGGAAGCGCTGGCGCGGCAGGAGCGTGCCGAGCGCGGACCACGAGCCGTCGGGGCCGAGCGTGACGACGCTGCCCTCGCCGAGGCCGACGTCAATTTGCTCCCACTTGTCGGCCGGGCCGAGGACCCAGACGTTCCACGTGCCGCCGCCGAGGTCGATGCACTGCACTGTGTGCTGCGCGTAGCGCTCTTCGGTGGCGTAGCCGAGCGTGGACCTGTCGAGGTCGATGGTCGTGCCGAGGTCGGCTTCGAGGAGTCGTTTGGCCTTGTACATGCGCGCCTCCGGCAGACGGGCACGAGCGTACGCGCACGCGGAACGGGGGTCAAGCGAAAGACGGGGCTTTGAATGCGCGAGGGCGGCTCCCTCGCGGGAACCGCCCCAACGCTCCACCTGACATCGCGTCACGGCAGTCAGGGCCGCGCCCTCGTCGCCGGCCAGCGCGAGAGAGCCACCGCGCTTTCCCGTTCTGCCGAGGGGAGGATGCGCGGGACGCTGCCGCATTCCCGGGGTCGCAGCGGCGCGAGTCGGACGTCGTACGGCGCCCACGAGGCTTGTCCCGACGAGGTCCCGGAGACTGGCGCGTCCGCCAGCGTCGGGCAGTTTCGCACGACTGCGGGGTTGCGTGTTTTATTTGTTTAGTAGCGCTAATTATTTCCTTGCGTGATTAGCGCTGCGCTAATAGTCTTCGAGGTGCAAGGGGCGAGGCCCCGGAAGGAACGTGAACCATGAAGACGCAAAAGCTCCTGACCGCCGACATCGGCGTGCACATCCGCACGGTGCGCGACCACTACACGACGCCGCGCGGCGCCGAGTACCTGCGGGCGATGGGCGCCGCCTCCCCGGCGACCGAAATCACCCGATACGACGCGCTCCTCGCGCGGCTGGCGAAGGAGGGTTGAGCCATGAGCCGCGTTCGCTACGGCCAATCCGGTTACTCTGGCCTTTCGCGCTCCAACCGCGCCGTCGAGGCCGAGTCCAACGACCGCCTCCCCATGACGCGAGCCGTCGCCGCCATCCGCAAGCGCGCCGGCTGCACGGCGCGGCAAGCCCGCGAGGCGTGCGCGGCCGTCGGTGCCGCCGAATGGCACCACGTGGGGAAGTACGCGGCTC
The DNA here is from genome assembly GCA_964355025.1 of uncultured Gemmatimonas sp. Classification (GTDB taxonomy): domain Bacteria; phylum Gemmatimonadota; class Gemmatimonadetes; order Gemmatimonadales; family Gemmatimonadaceae; genus PNKL01. Next base: position 51,506 of record CAYHCW010000001.1, read on the forward strand.
GCGTCAACTACTACGACGTCGGCGCGGCGTGCAACTGGCTCGCCGCGAAAGACGCCATCGCACGGCTTCCGGGCGACGCCCGCGAGCGCTTCCGACGCAAGGAAGCGACGCTCGCCGACCTCGCCCGCGAAGCCGACACGGACGAGCGCACTGTCGAGCGCTTCCTGTATCGCGACTGGACCGGCGAGTAGTCCGACGTCGCGCCCAACCTCCGAGCCCGCGCTCGGGGGAACGGCGCGGCACCGGACGCCGCCCACGACCTGAGAGGACACCATGAGCGACTACGACGTGCGACTTGAGACCGACGCCGACTACCTCAACCTGCTGACGCGCAAGCTCTTCCATGCGGGCTTCGCGCAACGCGCGGTGAACGCCAAGTGGCCCGCCTTCGAGGCGGCCTTCATCGGCTTCGAGCCCATCCAGGTCGCGTGCATGGACGAAGACGACCTCGAGCGACTCGGGCGCAACCCGAACATCGTGCGCAACCGCCGCAAGCTGCGGGCGACCGTGAACAACGCGCGCCGGTTCTGTGAGGTGGCGGCCACGCACGGAAGCTGGCGGGCGTGGTTCATCGCGTCGCGCAATCAGCCCTACGAGTTGCGTGCCGAGGCGCTCCGGCAGAGCCTCGACCTCATCGGCCCGACGACGGCGTTCTACTTCATGCTCGAAGCGGGCGAAGCGACGCTCGCTGACAAGCCGGAAGGCGTGCAGTAGTCCGACGTCGCGCCCCACCGCCGAGGACCGTACATCCTCGACGGAACGGCGCGGCGCCTGACTCGCCGCGAACGGAGGAACCTGTGAGCGACCGATTCCAAGAGACTGAGCGCGAGGGTGGCGAGTGCCCGTCGTGCGGTACGCCCGCCACATGGCGCGAGTGCTGCGAGTGCGACGAGGCGGCGTGGGTTATCGACTGCGGCCACTACGCGCAACCGCGACCGTTGGCGGCTGGACGGGTCGACGGATCCGAGGCGCATCGGACGTTCTGCGAGGCGCACGCCGAGCCGTTCGCCGACCCCGGCAAGGTCGATGTCCGCCCGACGCTCGCCAACTGCAAGGACTGCGGCGCCGAGCACGACGTGGACACGATGACGCTGCTCGCGGGCGACGTCGACACCTACCTCTGCAACGCCTGCGAGAACGAGCGCGAGCGGCCGAAGTACATCAACGTCTACAAGGTGACGCGGCACTACGGCGGCCCCGAAGAGGGCGGCTGGTGGTACGACGCCGGTGCTCCGCTCGCGAGCGTGCCCATCATGGACGGCATGGACACCGAGGCCACGCGCGAGCAACTCGCGGCGCACTTCGCCGGCGAGGCCTGCGGCGACATCGGCAGCGTGCTCGGCGGCGCCGAGGTGCACGTCACGCTCGAGCCGCACATGGCGACGAGCTACCCGGCCACGCGGCCGCACTACGAGTAGGAGATGAGCGTGGACGACCTCGACCCGATGGACGCACTTCGGACGGTGCTCGCGGAGACCGACGACCCGCCGACGCACTACCGCGGCAAGGTGCGCGCGGAGCCCTTCGTGCAGGGCGGCCACTACTGGCGCGAGCTCGACCCGGAAGAGGTGCTGCGCAAGCACACGACGGAAGGCTCCGCGCACTTCGCTGGACTGGCCTACGTCGAGGACGAGCACGGCGAGCCGAAGCGCGGCTATCGCGAGCTACGCGGCGACCTCAAGGTATGGAAAGAGGGCGGGCGCATCTACCTCGGCCGCGACGCGGAGCGGTGGGAACTCGTGCCGCTTGACCTGTCCTTGGCGCGGCGCTAAGTTCCCGTCTGGAGGTTCCACCGATGGATGACACCCGTACCGAGGCGCAGCGCCTTCGTGACCTCGTCGAGGAGTTGCGCGGCCTCGGGCTCGACAAGGGCAAGGTTGCAAAGCGGCTCTGCGTGCACCCGACGACGCTGAGCCGCTACCTGGCGCGTGCTCGCGAGGACGACGGCGTCGAGCCCGTCGAGTCGCGCTACAGCATCGAGCCGAGCGCGCACGTCGTTGAGCTGGCGCGGCACGTCGTCGCCGAGGTCACGAGCGCGGCGGTGGCGACGTGATGGCCCGCAAGCCATCGGGATGGACAGAGACGCCGCCGACGGTGCCGGGGTGGTACTTCTTCGCTTGGCGCGTCACGCCGCCGCGAGATGCGGACGTTGATCCTGGGCCGTACTATCGCATCGCGCTCGTGGAGGCGTGGCGAAACGGTCGCAATGAGGTCGTCGCGCCGCCAACGCAAGGTGCGCCGTCGCGCGGCCTGTGGCACAAGGCCACGCTGCCACCCTTGCCGGCGCCCTGATGGGCGTCGACTACGCCATCGCGTGCCTCGACTGCAAGCGGGCCGTCTACATCGACCGCATCGGGCGGGACATCGTGTACGCCCACGAGGCTCCCGACGGGACCGCCGACGAGCCGATGGTGCTTGCTGTGCCCGCCGACGAGCGCGAATGCGATGGCAGTCTCCTCAAGCCCGTGGTCACGCAGGGCTTGCTCGTCCTCGCCGAGGTGGACAGCGACCGAGACGCCGGCGAATGGGTCGCCATCTCCTCGTGGTGCAACGGCCACCCGTCGCCGTGCCGTCTCGTGCTCCTCGATGACGGGTGGGGCAATACGATGCACGCCGCTCGCGACGGGTGGCCGCCGATGGAGTCGTTGTGACCGACACTCCCCGCCGCATCGTCGCCGCGTTCCAAGGCTCCGAGCCGATGCCGTTCGACGGCACGATGGACTTGCCGCCCGAGACGCCGCTCTACGGCGACACGTTCGATGGCGAGGCGCTGACGCTCGGCGGCTATTGGCGGAGCATCGAGGAGGAGTACCGCACGCTCTTCGCCGTCGAAGATGCCATCGCCCGTGGGCATCTCGACGCGGCCACGCGAGAACGTCTACAGGCCAAGGTCGCTGCGATTCGGGACCGTGACGACGGTGACCTAGGCGTCCTCCAATGGACCGTCGAGAACGCCGTGCCGCTCGCGAGGCACGCGAAGCTCGAGGCGCAGCTTTGGCGCATCCACGTCGCGACGCCGGGCGGCGAGGGCATCCCGCCCGAGGTCGTCGTGCTGCCGCCCGAAGCGCCGCCTGCGATGTCGGCGGCGAGCGCTGCCGTGCCAATGGTTGCGGTGACTTCGGATAATTCCGGCGAACGCCCACCCGCCGTGCGCGCCTGCGACGACCCCGGCCATCAACGCCGCGCCGTCCTTTCGCGCTGGGACAAGGACAACGAGCGCCCGACGCGCCAGGCCGTCGCCGCACTTGCGCGAGCGGGGCCGATGACGCCGCCCGAGGTGGCGCTCGCCGTCTGCATCAAGCTCCGCTACGCCTACAAGCTCTTGCGCCGGATGGTCGTGCGCGGCGAGGCCGTGAACCCGCGCTTCGGCGTGTACGCGCTCCCTGATACGCCCATGCCCGTCGAGAAGCTGCCGTCCGAGGTCGCGCGTGGGGCGGGACGGTCCGAGCGGCGCATGGCGACGATGCGCGCGGAGCGTGCGACGACGGCAACCCCTGCAACAACGCCCAATGCGGACGCGTGCAACGGCAAGGACAACGACTGCGACGACGGCGACGCGTGCACGACGGACGCCTCGAATGAGGTCGTAAAACAGGAAACGCAGCCTCCCGGTGTCACGATTACCGAGGTGCCCACGTCCGCGTCCGACGACTCCGCTCCGAATGAGATTGAAAGGCCGCAATCGCACGACGGCGACGCTGTAGCTCACTCCAACGCGCCGACGCCTGCGACGACGGCGACGAAGCGGCGCCGAGCCCGCCCGTGGACCACCGAGGACGACGCCGAGCTGCGACGCCTCGCGCCAACGAGTGCAACACGGAAGGTTGCCGCCACGCTCGAACGTGATTGGAAGGACGTCTCGCAACGGGCCGAGGTGCTCTGCGTATTCTTCAAGCGTGACCGCGATTTCTTCCGCCAGGAAGCGCAGAAGGATGAAGAGCGCGTCCACGACTTCGAGTCGGGCGAGTCGTCGCTCTGCGGTCTGGCAGAAGGGGACGTGTCCGCGCGCTTCGACTGCGTGCGACGAGGGCAACGCACGTCCGAGGCCGAGTGCATGGCGTGCTTCACGGACGCGCACCGGCGCGGGCATCTCTCGAAGCCCGCCGACCGCCAGCACGTCGCGTGGCGCTGCGCGCAGGGCGCAGCGCTGCGACTGCGCTACGCCTTCGAGTTGTCGCCGACGCAGGGCACCATCGAGGCGCTGCTCGACTACTCGACGCTGAGCCCGGCGTGTCCAGAGCACAAGCGGGCGTGCCGGGCGCTCAGGGTGTGACGGCCTCGCCCGTCATCGAATAAAACATTTATCACTATCGCGCTAAAATACTTCGTGACAACGAATTAGCGCAGCGCTAATCTTAGGTCGTGGGTTGGAACTGCAACGGAACGGAGAACCGAATGAGCCACTACCAGAAGACCATCGCCGAAGACCTCGCCAAGCTCGGCCGCGCCGACGTCGAGCCCAAGTTTGTCGAGGCCATCATGCGCGGCGAGTACGGCACGCTGGACCACCTCTCGCGGGCGAAGTTTGCCGCTGAGGCGCGCGTGGGCGTCGAGTGCTGGGACGAATGCGATGACGCGATGCGGCGCGAGATTCCCGCGTCCTACGGCCTGTAGAGGAGACGACGATGAACCGCGATACGAAAATCAAGTGGTGGGACGTGGACGATATGGACGCGGGCGCCGTAGAAGAGGGCACGGCGGGCGACTTGCTCGACTACGACGAGACGGGCGAGATTGCCGATGCTCTCGCGGAACTCGACGCGGGCGCCGAGTACGCCCTCGTCGGCGGTGGCGCCGCGCCGTGCGTGCGTATCGAGTTGGCTGTCGACGACGGCGACGAGGAGGCGTGACCATGGCCATCACGACCGGCTTCGCTGAGTTGGACCGCATCATCAACCCCACCGCGCCCGGACTGCCTACCGGGCTCATCTCCGAGGTCTACGGCGCGGACGCAGCGGCGCTCAATGCCGTGGCCGCCGCCATCGTCAACCGTGGCGCCGTGGCCTTCGACTGCCGCGACTGGCCCGCTGAATCCGTCGCGCGTCGCGCCTCCGACGCCGTGCACGCTGGGCAGAGCGTCATCATTGAGCACGTCGAGGCGTGGCGTGCGACGAGCTCCATTGAGCACGATGGGCCCGGTGACGCGCCCGACGTTTTACCAACCGACTGGTGCTACGCGAGCGAGCGCACGCTGTCGCGGTTTCTCCGCGCGCTCTCGCCACTCGCCACGCGGACGGGCGCCGCTGCGGTGTTCACGCGTTACGAGGTCGCCCGCCGACCCTACACAACCGATGCGGCGGCCGCCGTCCTCGTGCGCCCGCTGCGCTTCTACGCGAGCGTTCGCGTCGAGTTGCGCCCGCTCGGCAAGCACTCGGTGCGAGCCTTCGTCAGCAAGAACAAGCTCGTAGCGCCGCACGAGACGCTCGACCTGCTCTACGTCAGCTAGCGCGATTCCCGTTGACCCGCTACGCCAACCGCCGTACCTTCAAGCCTTGCCATGGGCGCGCACATGGGCGCCTCTCCTCAGAGTTGTGGTTCTGCCTCGTCCTCTCGCGCTTCGCCCAATGACCGCTGCGAGAGGGCGAGGCCCCTTTCCTCCGTGATGGGCGTGTAGGGCGACCTCGGCTTGACGCGGCGCGGCAGCGGCGCCCCGGGAACGGCCAACTCGATGACCTCGTCGGCGCCGCACGTCGCGCAGTGATAGAGCGCGTGGCTTCCACTCGCGGTGACCTCGGCGCGGCCGACGGTGCAGCCGTTCGGGCACTTGGCGTTGACGTACCACTCGCCTGAGTGCACCTCACTCACCAGCGGTCGCGCCCGAGGTCCATGATGTCCTTGAGCTCCTCCCACATCTCCGACGTGTCCTCGAAGTTGCCCGCCCGGTGCACGGACGGCGACTCGCCGGCGTCGATGACCCGCTGAGCTTCGGCGGCGACCTCTTGCAGCGTCTCGATACCGCTGGACGAGCGGTGCTGACCTCGGATGGCCATCTTGAGGTGGCGGACGGCCATCCAGAGCGACATCACCTCGTCGGCGGTGTGCACGCCCGGGGTGGGGTCGAAGAGCTGCAATCCTTCGACGAGTTGCGCCATGAGCGGATGCATCTCACCGTTCTCGTCGCAGGGAATCGCGAGGAGCCCGAGCATCATGTCCGAGGCCATGGAGTCGATGCCGTAGTCGGCGTCGTGCTTCTTGTCGAAGGTCGTGAAGCACGGCTCGACGTGCAGGCCCTTGGCGGCGGCTTGCTCGGCTATCCAGAGCTGCGCGGACACGGACTCGACGACGAAGGTTGGCGGACGCGGATACTCCGGGTCGCGCTTGTCGGAGTAGCGTTCGTCGAGGTCACGGCACCGGGAGAAGAACTCGTGCGACGTCCACCGCGCGTCGGGCGCGTCGGTCTCGAGGTAGATGGGCGCCATGACGCCGTCGGGCGCTTGGAGGACGGGTACGAGCGCGTTCTTGTCGGCGTCGCGGACCTTGCTGAATGCGAGGTCGGCGCCGATGGCGATGCGCGCGCCTTCGGGCAAGCTGTCGACCTTGGAGCGGAGCTGCATGCCACGGCCCACGTCGAGCGCCTTCTCGATGGCGCCGCGGAAGCGGTTGCCTTCCACGAGGCGGTTGCGGCGGCAGAAGAGCGCGCGCTTCCACGAGTTCGGTTGCTGCCGAATCCAGCGGCAGACGCGCTCAACGCTCCACCGCGCTGGCCAGTGCACCATGCCCGGCGCGGGCCCGGCGCCGCCCGAGTGCGCGTAGATTTGCCACGCCTCGATGCTGCCCGTGGCGACCGGCATCTCGTAGTGCGTCCATCCCTCGCGACTCGCCGACACGCTGGCCGCGTCGTTCTCCCACCATGCATTACAGAGGAACCAGATGCGGCCGTCGTCAGCGACGCGGCCCGCGAGCGTGTCCTCAATCTTGCCGAGCGTTTCCTTGCGCCGGTGGTCCGTGAGCGTGTTCTCGCGCGTGAGGATGTCGTCGAGGATGAGGATGTCGAGGCGGGCACTGAGGATGCCCGAGTCGAGGCCGCACGCGCGGATGGACGGGTCCTTGCGGTTGAAGCCCGGCGCTTGGATGCGGTAGCCGTCGCGGCGGGACCACGGCTCGCCGGGCAGGATGGTTGGGAAGACCTCGTGGAAAGCGCGGTGGCCCTCAAACGGCGACGGCTCGATGTACTTTGACATCATGGTCGCGATGTTCTGCGCGAGAATGGCCGTGCTGGAGAACGTGGCGATGGTCAACGACGGGTCGCGGCCGAGGAGCCACAAGGCGCAGATGGCGGCGATGTTCGTCTTGCCGCACTCGACGGAGCCTGTCACGAGCACCTTGCGGAGGTCGGGCCGGTCGACCTGGAAGCCCGTCAGCTCGCGGATGAGCTGCGCGTGGTAGGGCTGGAGGTCGACGCGGGCGCCGGTGCGCTCGTCGCGCAGAACGTAATGCACGAAGGCGATGGGGTCGATGCGGCAGAGCTCGTGTCCGAGTGCGCGCCGCTTCGGGTCGTTATCGGAGAGGGCGAGGTCGAGCCGCAGGAGGTTGCGGCGGATGTCCTTCCACTCGGCGACGGCGGCGGGCGGGCCTCGGGGTGTTGCTGCGCTCACTCCGGGTCATCGGCGCCGTCGAGCGCCACGAGGTGAAGGCGGTCGGGTTCGGTCGCCAGTCGCATCGACTCGCCGCGGAGGTCGGCGAGCTCCGCGTAGAAGTCCTCGTAACGAAGGTGTCCGAGCATGCCCGGCGCAGCGCGGCGAACCACGAGCACGAGGCGCGCGGCCTGCACGTGCATCGTGGTCGGCTGCACGCCGCACCCCTTGCCGACGATGCCGTCGTCGCGGCGCGCTTGCGCCTTCCACCGCGTGAGCGTCTGCCGCGTGACGCCGAGCCACCATGCGAACTGCGCATCGGTCACGCCGAGACGGGCCTTGATGGCGCAAATCTCTTGCGCGGGTGTGACGCGCGGTGATTGCGTGGCGGCGCTTTCGCCAATGGCAGCGCTCATGGTGCGTCAGGTGGCGCGGTGGGCACTTGGACGGCGAGGATGGGCGCCGAGTAGGGGTCGCGAAGCCGCGCGGCGAGCTCCTCCGGCGACACGACCTCAATCAGCGGCAGCTTAGCTGTCGCCTCCGAGTAGTCTTTGAGCCGCCGCGCAGCCTCGGTGAGCAACTCGGCCGTGAGCGGCTGCGTCACGACATCCACAAGGTTCGGCGCCGTAGCGGGCACATCTTCCACGTTCACCGTCGGCGTCGCCTTGACATCTGCCAGCACGCGCACGGCGATGGTGCAGTTGCGGCAGCGGCGCGCGCGCACGGAGATTCGTCCGCCCCGATGCCATCCACGCAGGCCGTCGGCTTTCGCCCCCGCGCAGACGAAGCCGCCGCCCGGTTGGTAGAAGTGGCATGGGCGACCGCGCATCTTCGGTTGGAGCCAGTAGCCCGCGTTGATGTCGACCTTCGGCGGGTCGCTCGCTACGCCGACGGGCAGGGCCACGGTCGTGCCATCGGTCCCGGTTTCGTCCATCATCGCCTCGCCATCTCCTGGAGTTGCCGCACGCTCGTCTTGCCGCCGCGCCAGAGCGGCCACGCCCGTTGCAGGAAGTCGACGGCCCACGCTTTGGCGTCTCGGCGGTCGTGCACGTCCAGCTCGCGGCGGAAGGCTTGCGCGTAGCCGTCGGGGTCGACGAGCTCGCCCTTGGCGACAATGGTCACGTGGCCTGGCGTCGTGCGCAGCACGCACCATAGCTGCCACGGCCGTCGCTCGTAGTTGCCGCCTGACCAGCGCTTCTTCTTGGGCGTGAGCGGCGACTGCGCGTCCTTGCCGGGCACGCGGGCGAGGTCGGTCATGGCGCCGATGCCGCTTCCCGCGCTCGATTCGCGCGGCGAAAGCCGTAGGCGCTGAGCGCGCTAATGAGGTGATGTTCGACCTCGTCGGCGCGGTCCTCGCGGAGCATTTCGACCAGCGCGACGCACGCCTTGCGGCCGAGGTCGTCACCGCGCACGAGGAAGTCGAAACCCGCAGTGACGAGCGCTTTGCGCGCGTCGTCTACACGGCCCGCCTTGAGCGCTTTGAGCGCAGCGACGGTCTGCTCGTGGGCTACGTCGGCCATGGCACCCCGCACGCAGCGCCGCATCGCCCATTCTTCCACACGGAGCGCTTGCCGCACGCGCACGTCCTCGGCGGTTTGAGCCGCACGACCCACGCGTTGCGGTGGCGGTCGACCTCGACGAGGCCCGCTTCGAGGGCGAGGCGCATCGTTCGCGTGTGCGGCGAGGCGTGCGTCAGCGCGCCGGCCGCCGTCAGTGCGGCGAGCGGGAACCACTCGGCGCCCGTGGCGTTGCCGAGCGCCGTCAGCGTGACGCGCAGAAGCTCGAGCGCCGCGTCGTCGGCGGTGGCGAGAGCTTCGTCGGCGTGGACGGCGGCGGAGCTCATGGCGTGCACTCGCGCAAGCCATGGACGGCAAGGGCGACCGTATCGAGCCCGCCTGTGACGGGTATCGTGCGAGCGCCGTGGTAGAACGCGCACGTCTCTGGCGTCGCTCCGAAGTTCTCAGCGGCCCCGTGGAGCACGATGCGCTTGCCCGTTGCGAGCGCCATCCCGAGCTCGGCGTGCGTTCCGCGCCCGCCCGGGAGGAGCACGACAACGACATCCGCATCAACGACGCCCTGCAACTCCAGCGCCGCTACTTCGCGGATGCGCTCGACGCCAGAGCGCCAGACGGGGCCGTGAACGGTCCAGTCGTACGTGATCTCGTGACCCAGCGCGGCCAGATGGTCACGCACGGTGTTGTGGTCGGCGTGGCGTTCGAGCCGCGTCGCGATGTAGTATTTCAACTTCACAGGGCCCCCTTCGTCCGCTTCGCCCCAATGACCTCGGCGAGTTTGCAGTCGTAGGTGTGCTCGCCGTCGGCGTCGGTTCGGCTGCACCACGGGCACTCGCCGTGGTTGTGCGACCATTTGACGCCCCATTCGAGCGCCTTGAGCACGTTGACGGCCTTCATGCCGCCGAGGCCCACACGGTCGACGACCTGTTGCACGACGGGGATGCCGTAGCGCGCCGCGTCATCGTCGGGCACGAGCCGTGCGATGTCCGCGCTATTGGGGAGTTGGATGATGAGCGCGGGCTTGGCGTCCATCTCGCACAGGAGCTTCGCCCATTCGGACCGGAAGCGCGCAAACTCCTGGGCGGTCACGTGGTCGGCGCGGAGCACGTAAACCGGGGCGCCGCCGACGATTGCCATGGCGAGACGGCCAGGCACGGACGACTTTGAGAGAATGACCGCGCCGTCGCCCGTTGGCGCGGTCATCAGCGACTCAAGGCGGTAGGTGCGAGCCCCCAGCGCGGCGACAACGTCCACCTTGAGTGAGCCGTTGGGCAGGCCCGTCAGGGCTAGGAGGCGTTGCCACATGGCATCGTCGACCGCTGTAGATGGCGGCGCATCGCCCGTCCCGCCGCAGAGCGGGCACGCCTCGTAGTTCGTCTCCGCAAAGGCGCAGCACCACTGCCCATAGCCGTTCTGGTAGCCGACGCGCTTCCCCTCGCCTTCGGTCTTGTCGACGAAGCCGCGACACGCGGGGCACGGCGGCCGTGCGACATCGATGTCGCATCGCGGCGGCACGACCTCAACCCGCACGACCTCCGGCGCCGCCTCGCGCACGATGCGGTCGACGTCGGCGTTGGTCATGTGCTTGCCGCTCGGCCCGACGAGGTAGCCGTCGGCGTCGAGCGTGCAGTCCTTGAGCTCGACGGACATCGCGGCCTTCACGGCGGTGAGCGGCGGCACGTCGCCAATGAGCTCCTTCGTGTAGTCGCCGGCGCGCGGAAAAGCCTTTCCTATGCCACTGCATCGGGGGCACATGACGCCGAGACTGCTATAGCCGTCGCCCTTGCATTCAGGGCAGGTCACGCGTTGCGTGTCTACCACGGGCAATCCTTCGGCATGGCTGGGTCACCAGCGACGACGTCATCGTCCCTGAACTCGTCATCGGCCGCCGCCCGATGCGCCGGAAGCTCCCACTGCTTCACCGGGGCGACCTCGCACGCCGCCGCGTAGGCGCGCGCCGTCTCCTCCGTGCACGGCGTCAGGCAGTAGAGCGCCGCCGGCGAGTAGAACTGCGTCGCGCGCTCACCTTCGGCGCCTGGTACGTCGATGCGAAGCATACCCGCGCCGGCGATTTGCACCTCGCGGACCTTGCCGGCGAGCTTGCGGTGTCCCATGAGCTCCATGATGGCCCACGTGTCGAATGCTTCGGCCATTACGCTGCCTCCTCCATCCCAACGTTCGTCCCGTCGTTCAACGCTTCGACCGACGCGATAACCACCGCCAGCGCCGCCATTTCCTCGGACGTTGGCGGCGGTCTCGGGACGTCGATGATGTCGACATCGCGGCAGGGGAGGTCGTGCTTCTCCGGCGCCTTCGCCCGCCACCAATCCAGCGGCAGCTTGTGCATGCCTTCGAGGCCCACGGCGGCGGGCGCGCACTCGCCTTCACCGACGGCGCCGCAGCGGGCAGCGGGCCATGCGCAGGCGCCGTACTCGCAAGCACGACCGTACGGATACCGCTTGCACATGCTCGGCCGCGTCTCGTAGGCCGTGCAGTTGTTGCCATCGAAGTGCCGACACGTGTACCAGTGCGACAGAAGGTCCTTGTCCCTGTTGTCAGCCGCCCACGCCGGGCGAACGTCTGGCGCGAGGCCGAGGTCGTCGGCCGTGCCCGACCCGAGGTGAATCACCATGTCAGCGATGTACGGCCCGTCCACGACGCGGCCGGGCTCGTTGCAGACCTCCGCGAGCCCTGCCGGGTCGTACGGCAACGTGAAAACGCGGCAACAGTGCCCGGTGCAGCGCTCGCCCACTACGTGTGCTTCACGTTCTTGCCGAGCACGCCCTGCGCTTGGCGCTTCGCCGCCCGGTCGGCCATCGCTTGCCGAGCTGCGCGGATGCCTTCGATCGCCGTGGCGTTCTCCGTGCACGCGAACGGACCGGACTCGAAGCACGACATCCGGTGTTCGAGCACGGCGAGCAGCGCGTCCTCGAAAACGCCGGGCGTGCTCCCGGGCTCGCCACGGGGCCCGCGCTGGAACTGGACGTGCAGCGCGTCCTCGGGGCCGCCGTACTGGATGACGTAGTGGTGATGGGCGCCGCCCGGTCCCGGATCGTCCACAGCGGACACGGTCACGGGGCACGTCGTCGGGAGTGCTACCACGGGTGCATCTCCCCGGCGTGCACGTCGAGCACGCGCTGGCGCCCTTCGCGCACGAGGACGAGCGCCCACACGCTCATCAGCGCCGGCGCAGGGCCAGCGCCAGCCATGCGGAGCTGCGCGGCCCACAGGTTGCTGTCGACCGTCTCGCCGGGGCACGCGACGGCCTGTGAGCCCGCTTCGGCCATGTACGCTTGAAAGAGCAGCCGGTCGACGCTCCGAAGCTCGGCGCCGTGCGGATTGTTCGGGATACCCTCGGCCGTGAGGCGCTGCGCGACCTGCTTGGCGATGGTCGTGATGTCGAGGTCGTTCATGCGGTCTTCCTCTCCTTGCTGTCCGCGGACGCACTGCGCGCCCGCTCGATGGGTTCGGCGTCGCCAGCCGCGACGGCCTCTTGGCGCTTCTCGATTTCGATGCGCTCGAGCTCCGCGAGGATGTCCGAGCGCCGGCCGTCGTCGATGACGACCTTCGTGGTTTCGCTCGGGCGGCCGTCGAGCGCGGACTCGACGCCGTGGATGGACTTGACGAAGGCGCCGACCGATTCGTCGAAGAGCTCTGGCTTTTCGAGGCGTACCTCGATGACCTTGAGCGCGAGCTCTTTGCCCTTGTCGACGATGTCGCGCATCGTGATGGCCGAGCGCTTCGCGAGCTCCTTGATGACGATGCGGTCGGCTTCCTTGTTCGCGGCTTTGGTGACACGTTCGAGCCGCTCCCGAATGGGCGGCAGGTTGCGCCTCGGGTCGCCCCGGTTGATGTAGCGCGACGCGAGCTGGCGCGACGCCCCGATGGCCTTACCGGCTTCCGTGACGCTGTGCGTGCGAGCGTAAGCGTCGGCCAATTCCTTGTATTGTTCAACGGTTATCGCGTCGGCCATCGCGACCCACCCGGCTCTCGTTATGACGCCGTGACGGATGCGTCATGACATTCCGCCGAGCATGGCCAGCGACGCGAAGTGCATCCACACGTCGCTGACCTCGCGGCCCTTGCGCGTGCCGACGTGGATGACGCAGTCGGGCTCGGCGGCGCAGAATACGCGCCGACCTCGGCGTGTGTTCTCAAACACCGTCACCCACACGGCGTCAATGAAATGCGACTCCGCGCCGTCTTGTACGGCGATGACGCGGCCCGTGTATTCGGTGCCCGCGTGCATCCACGTGACCGTACGGCCAAGCATGGCCCGGCGCTTGACGGACTCGGACGGCGAGGGTTCTCCCGTCTTGGGCGGCTCCGGTGAGGCCGGCGTTGCCGGGGTCGGAGTCGTTGCCGCAGGGGGAACCATCGCCTTGTCCTTGCTCATCGTGACGCCTCACTCCCGAGTTTAGAACATTCCGTCGTCGTCGGGCGTTTCGAGGTTCCCGAAGAGGTCCTCTTCGTCTTCCTTGGGCGCGGCAGCGGGCTTCTTCGCCGTCGTCGCGGCCGCCTTGCCGCCATCGGCCGCCGCGACGCGCTCCTGAATCCATGACGGTGTCTGCATGCCCGACGCGGCGGCGGGAAGGTCGACGACGTTGCTCGGCGGCTCGACATCGGGCGACACGCGCTCGACGTTGTTCGCCTTGTGCACGTCCTCGGCCGGCGCGACGGGCGACGCGGGCACCTCGAGCTTCTCGGGCGCGGCCACGTCGCACTTCTGCCACGCGGCCAGCGTGTGCCACCATCCGGCCTTGTCGCGCTCGCCCCGGATGACGGTGCCCGCGTCCATCATGCGTTCGACCCAGGTGGCGGCGCGCGAGTAGCCGCCGAAGTCCTCTTGGAAGTCGCTGGCGAGCTGCTTGACGGTGAAGCGCTCGCTCTTGTAGCGGTCGGTAACGCGCTCGACGAGGTCAGCGGCGAAGACGACGGGGGTGCGCGTGCGCGGCGCGGCTTCGGTCGACGTGGCCTTCTCCGCAAGGTCGGCGGCCGTCTTGCCGTCGCACGGCGGTTCGGACGTGGACTTGGCGTCGGCTTGCGGTGGCGGCGCGTCCCCGTTGGTCGACGCCAGCACCAGCGCGGGCTCGCCGGCGACCCACCGCTTGACGCGCTCGATGTCGACCGCGGGCACGTCGGCGGGTTTCGGCACGAGCGAGGCGTTGCAGAGCGCCACGTACAGCGCGTTGCCGAAGTCGGGCACTGGCGAGGCGATGAGCACGCACGGCTCGGTTCCGCCCGGGTCGATTTCGGCGATGACAGCCCCGTTGTGCGTCTTGGCGATGCGAATCGTAACCTCTGCGTCCCACTTCATCCTGCGATTTCCTTCCTCTTCTTCGAGCCAGCGCCCGCCGCCCCGCGCGGCAGTCGCTTCCTCGGTGATTGAGCCCACGTCGGCACGTCGAAGCGCGCGGCCTCGGCGGCGGCTACGGCGACCGTCACGGGCACGCTGAGCCATCCGCTCGGGACGCCGAGGGCGTCTTCGAGGCGCGTGAGCGTGTACTGCATGGCGTTGTCGGCCTTGAGCAGCACTTGGAGCTGCTGGCGGTGCATGCCGACCGCTTGGGCGACGGCGGTGAGCGATGTGCCGAGCACGCCGACGCGGATGCGCGCCTTTTTGCTCCACGTAGTCAGCTCGCCGTCCGGTGCGTGTTTCACGGTCATGGACTGGCCTCTACCATGGGCGCGTCGAACCTGTCAATAGCGTTGTTTACAGGACTTACCGCGGCCATCTTCCTAGCCCACCCCTGCACTCGACGTGCGAAGGATACGGCGCGCGTTGTCGAGTTCCATGCCTGGAACGCGCACAGCCAGCGATTCGGTCCACGGCCGTCGCACCATTTCCACTTCACTTCGAGCACCCGGAGTGCCCACTTCGCGGCGAAGATGGGCTGTTCGAGTGCCCCGGCACGCGGGACCGTCACCTTGACGCCGCGCCACTGGAACGGGCGGCCGGGCTGGAGTTGCCAAGCGCCCACGCCCCAGCGACGACCGGGCGCAGCCCGTAGGCTGGATTCGACGCGCGCCAGAGCGAGTAATGCCGGCAGGCACGTGGCGCCGGCCCACGCGCCGTCTTGCGCACAGGCATCGGACGCAGCCCTCGCGACGGCCACGTGCTCGCCAGGTGTGCCGCGCGTCGGCTCCAGCGTGGCGATGAGGACGATGAGGAGGAGGTCGGTCATGGCGTGCGCTCGCGGGCGACTTCGCGAAGCTGCACGAGGGCGGCGTCGTACGCCTTCCGCTCTGCGATTTGTTCCTTGAGGGTCGCGCGGTTGGCCTTACGCACGTCGCGCGTGCGGACACGATGCTGCGGGAACATCAGTTGCTCTTCTTGAGTCGCGCGGCGCAGGCCGGGCACGTCGGGCAGTAGCCGATGCTGCCGTCGCCGTCGGCGGCGACGGGCACGAGGTGCAGGCAGTCGTTGTGATCGAGGCCGCACGCCTCGTGGCGCCAGCGGAGCGGGACGGCGCCGGCGATGTCCTTCGATGGGTCCTCCGTGTCGATGAGCACGTACGGCAGGTGGATGTGGGCGCGGATGTTCCACGCCTCCATCGCGCGGTTGAGCTCGACGACGACGCCTTGCGGACCGGAGTCGGGGCCAGCGACGGCGTGCAGACCGGGGAGAAGGAGCATGAGGTCGGCTTGGGTTCGGAAGCGCATCAGGGGGCCTTTCGGAGCTTCATGGGGTGCGAGGATGCGCCCTGGGTGTAGCGCTGTCAATAGGCTGTTGCGCCGAGGGGATGACACGGCCGTTTTTGGGTTGGTGTCTTCATGGTGTCTTATCTATCTCTCTAATATTATTAAAAAAAGTAGGTATACAGACACCGACACCACCGCAACCGACACCACCGTCACGGGAAGGGCGGCGACGAGGTACTGTTGCAAAATACACACACAAGCCCATGGCGCAGAAACGTGGGGGAGGTTCCGCGGACGGTGCTTCGTGTCGAATGGCACATAACGCGACGTATTCATTCATATTTTTGCAGACACCGACGTGACACCAAACAGACACCGACACCTGCGAGACGGTGTCGTCGCGGCTGCGGCGCCGTGGGGCCAGCTTGGGCCCATGTGGGGATTGCCAGCGTAGGCATCCCTCCTGTCGTACGTCAAGAGGGTCTCGGTCAACATTATCAACATCGGGGTTGTTGACAGCGTCGCGGCGGCATGTTCCGATAGCTATCGCGTGAGATAGATACGGAGCGGGAATGGACGAAAAAATCGTGTCGCGGCGCCGACTTGGAGCGCCGTTGGTTGCCATTATCGTGCGAATGACCCGGGCGCAGCGGCGGGCGCTGGCGGCCCGTGCGCGACGGCGCCGCTTGACCGTCTCGGCGCACGTCCGGGACCTCGTGCAGAAGGACTTCGAGTCGGCAGCCGAGCGGTAGGCGGCGCGCATGCAATCGCCGGTCGATTTGGTGCTGTCGCGTCTCACGTCGCCTCGGGTTGAAGGTCGGGGTTGGCTCGCGCTCTGCCCAGTGCACGGGGACAAAAGCCCGAGCTTGCGTATCGACGTGGGCGACAACGGCAACGCGCTGGTCGTATGCCGCAGCGCGGGGTGCGCAGCGGCCGACATCGTGGACGCCCTCGGCCTGACGCTCGCAGACCTCTTCGTTCGGACGGGCGACGCGCCGCCGAGGCGCAACGGGAGCCACGTGCCAGCACGTGCCGTTTCGGCGCAGCCGATGAAGGCCAGTGGACCGGAGGCGCCGAAGCTCGAGGTCAAGGCGTGGACGTGGGACACGCCGGGGCCCATCGGGTGGCGCTTCGTGTGCGCCTACGATTACACGGACGTCGCGGGTCGCCTGGTACTGCAAGCGGGCCGTTTCGAGTTCGACGGTAACGTGGACGGCGCCCGCGTGCACGCCAAGACGTTCCGGCAGCGTCGCCCCGACCCGAAGCGTTCGGGCCGGTGGATAGGTGAAGTCAAGAGCATCACCCATCCGCTCTACCACGCGCCCGCCGTCGCTGAGGCCGCCGAGCGCGAGCGTCGCATCTACATCGTCGAAGGGGAGAAGGACGCGGACAACCTCTGCGCGCTCGGTGCCGTCGCGACGTGCAACCCCATGGGCGCGGGCAAGTGGAAGCCCGAGCACACGGCCGCGCTCGACCGGGCCCACGTCGTCGTCATTCCCGACAACGACGCGCCCGGCCGCAAGCACGCCGACTCCGTTGTCTCGGCGCTCCTCAGTAATGCCGCGAGCTTGCGACGGCTGGACCTCACGGGCCTCGCGTCGAAGGGCGACGTCTCCGACTGGATCGCCGTCGGCGGAACGCTCGCGGCGCTCGACGCGCTGGCCGATGCCGCCGTGGACCTCCGCAACGTGCCGACGATACCGCCCGAGGTCGACGCGCCGCCGTGGGTCAACGACGCGCCGCCTCCGGATGCGCCGCCGCCCGAGTTCCGCGACGACGAGGCGCCGCAGGCGATGGTCTTCGCGCTCGCAGCGCCGAAGTTCGTGGTCTGGACCGAGGACGGATGGACGGAGTATTCGCCATCGACGGTCGTCAACGCGCTCGTCGAGCGCGGGTGGACCGTCGATCAGGTGAAGGCGCACAAGTCGCACTTCCCGACGGCGGGCGGCTTCGTGTTTCGACCGGGCACCTTGTCACGCGTCGTACGGGCGTCGAGCGGCCGCGTCATGCTCAATACGTACCGCGGACTCCCGTTCGGGCCACGCGAGGGCGATTGGTCTCTTGTGCGCTCGCTTCTCCTGCACCTCGTGCACGGCGACGAAGCGGGCCTCGACTACGCGCTAGATTGGTTCGCGGCGCCGCTGCAAGCGCTCGTCGCCGGCAAGGGCACGGAGCGCTGCCGCTCGGCGCTCCTCCTTCACGGCGTGCCAGGCGCCGGCAAAGGCCTCCTGCTGGAGTTCCTCCGCATGCTCTACGGCGAGAGCTTCCTTTGTATCTCGCAGCATCAGCTCGACGACGCCTTCGACCCGAAGCGCATCACGCGCTCGCTCCTCGTCATCGGCGACGAGGTCACGCCGGGGACGAATGACCGGAGCGACAAGGCGTTCCAGCGCTTGAAGCTCTGGGTTACCGAGGACTACGTCAGCGTCCGCAACATGCAGACGCAGGCCGACGAAGCGGAGCTCTGGTGCAACCTCCTCTTCTTCTCGAACAAGGGGCGGCCGTTCAAGCTCGACGCGGGCGACCGGCGCTTCTCGGTCTGGTGGCAAGAGCGCAAGCTCGCCGACGACCTCATCGACCGGCTGCTCGAGTGCAAGGCGGCGCGGTGGCCCGTCATCCCGGCGTTCCTGCACCACTTGGTCAACGAGCGGACCATCACGCGCAAGCTCTGGAAGCCCTACGAGAACGAGGACCGACGGCGATTGCTCGCGGGGTCCGAGGACGCGTCGTCGGCCTTCGCAAAAGCGCTCGCTGACGAGGGCTGGCTGCAACTCGGCCGCGCATGGCAGCTCGAGCAGCTCGCGAAGCTCAAGCGCGCGGGTCGCGACCTCCGGGTCGAGATGCACCGGGGCGGACTCGTGCTCGATTCGATGCTCTATGAGGCGTTCGGCCTCTGGCGCGCGGCGCACGGCTACGACACGCACGAGCGTGTGAGCGAAGCCGAGCTCTCACGGGCGCTGCACAAGCGGATGCCGTACCTGCGGCGAACGGCGGGCAACCACGTGGGCGAACGGCGCGGGCGCGGCTTCTACGAGGTGCCGCTCGGGGCGGAGATGGGCGTGCGCGGGGTCGTGTCGTCGGAGACAAGGGACGAGGACGAGTTAGAGGAGGTGCGGTTTTGAGCGAAACGACGCCGCGGTTGGAGTCGGCCCTGTTGTGCCCTCGTTGCAGCGACAACTACTTGCATCACGTCGAGGTGATTTGCGCCTTTCGGGATACGGAGGACGGCGGGCCGGGGAACATCACGAAGAGCCGATGTGGCGAAACGGTCGTGCTGCGCTCCACGGCGATACCGGGTCGACGGGACGTGCTGACCGTGGAGTTTTGCTGCGAGTCGTGCGAGGCGCGGCCCGTGCTCGGTATTTGGCAGCACAAGGGGCAAACGTTCGTGGAATGGCAGGGCGGCACCGACGTGCGTTTCGAGAAGATATGAGCAACAAAGTTATTGACAGCGCTACGCAACGCGCGCAGGATACCGAATCAAGTGAGGCGAGCCCAATGATTCACACCGCACCGGCCACGGCCAGAAACCTCGTTACCCTCGCAGCCCACGCTGCGGGGATGCGCGGTGCCGATCTCATTGGCGTGGTGCGCACGGCGCGCGTGACGCTCGCACGGCACCTCGCGATGCTGCTCGTGCGCGAGGCCACGGCGATGAGCTACCCGTCCATCGGACGCTTGTTCGGATTTCGGGACCACGCGACGGTCATCGCCGGCATTCGGCGCGCGCGGTTCCTGCTTAGCGTGGCCGACCCGACGGCGACTGCGCTCATGGCGAAGATGCGCGAGGCGACGGCGGACGTGCGCGCGATGCTGCCCGCCGAGGACGACGACCTCGACGCGTGGGAGCGACGGCTGGCGGTGGCGCGAGATGCTCAGGCCGATGCGCTGGCGGCGTGGCGGAAGACGCGATGTCTCGTGCGACGCGCCGAGCGTGAGGTGTCCCGCCGTCGGGCGGCCGAGGTGGTGACGGCGTGATGGACGGCACCTACCTCCGTGTGTGGACGAATCGTGACGGCGTTGAGGTGCAGCGCATGTGCGTCGTGCGCGGCGACGTGGTCACCGACCTCCGCAAGGCCAAGACCTACCCGCTCTCGCGCTGGGACGCCATGGCGGGACGGTGGGTGCACGTTTCGGACGATACGAAGCGAGCGTCGATGACGCTCGTCGGAAAGGCGCTATGAGCTACCTCGGTACGGCGATGGGCCTCTGTCTCGTTTACGACTTGGTCGAGCGCTGGCGCGTCTGGCGCGAACGACGCGCGGCCGAGGTGGAGCTCCGCGAGGCGGCGGCGCTGCTCGCGACGGAGCGCCGGTGCGGGCGGTCCGTGGACCTCGCAGTCGACCTCGTGGTCGACGCGCGCGACCGGATGGAGCGGGCCACGTGGCCGGTCTGACGCTCGGCGAAGTGGACGCGCTGCCCGAGGGGATGCGGATGGCCGCGCTCACGAAGTGGCTCTACGAGCACGGGGCGCCGGCGCTCGGGCTCATGGTCGCCGCTGCGGAGCGTGACGCCGCCCTGTCGCGGCAGTGCTCCCGGTGCGACGACACGCGCATCAACCACGACTACGCCAATCGCCGGAGGCGTCCATGCTAACGCTCGCGGACATCGACCTCCTGCCGCCCGAGATGCGCATCGACAAGCTGGGCGACTGGCTCCGCGCGAAGCGCCTCACGGGCTGCGCAGATGCTCTTGATACCTTCGTCGGCGAGGTCGCGCTACTCCAAGCCACGCTTGACCGCGAGGTCGCCGACGCGGAAGGGTGCCGCGAAGAAGCTCGCAGCGCCGAGCGGCGCGCGGACGACATCGGCGAAGGCCTCGACGCCATCGCGGAAGCGCTGGATAAGGCGCTGCCCACGCTGGCGCCCGACGGGGCGCTCGTCGACCTCCTCGCGACCATCACCAACAAGACCGCCGACGGCGGCCATGCCACGTGGCGACTGCGAGAGCGACACGTGGCCGTCGGCGAGTTGGCGATGCGTGCGAGCCGGTGGGCCGTCGCGGTGGCGCAATTCAAGACGGCGCTTTGGAGCTTCGCGGCGGAGTCGAAGGAACGGACGGCCGTCGCAGCGAAGCTGGCCGAGGCCGAGGCAAAACTTTCAACGGGGCACGGGGTGGCGAAGTGAAGCTCTATCTCAAGTTGGCGGACGGCTCATGGTCGCTTTTCGAGGGCGAGGGCCTGCCGGAAGCGCTCAAGGCGCGCGGGATCGTGATCGCTCCGGGGGCGCGCGTCGGCGACCGGGCGAGCGTCGGCGCATGGGCGAGCGTCGGCGAAGGGGCGAGCGTCGGCGAAGGGGCGAGCGTCGGCGAAGGGGCGAGCGTCGGCG
>CAYHCW010000002.1:0-28685 GCA_964355025.1 uncultured Gemmatimonas sp.
GCCAGGCGAATGGCCGCCGCCGCGATGTCCATCAGGTCGTGCTCTTCGGCGAGCTGTTCGACGATCGGGCGATACCGGTCCAGCTCTTCGCCCTGCAGTACGACCGCCACCTGGTCGCGCAACTGCTCGAGCTGGCGCGTGCGCAGGTCCGCGACGGTCGGTACGACCCCGATCTCGATCTTCTGCTTGGTCGCCGCCTCGATGTTGCGAATCAGGCGATGTTCGCGCGGCTCGGCCAGCGTGATCGCCACGCCCTCGCGTCCCATGCGTCCCGTGCGACCAATGCGATGCACGTAGGACTCCGATTCCCACGGCACGTCGTAGTTCACCACGTGCGTTACGTGCTTCACGTCGAGTCCGCGGGCCGCCACGTCGGTGGCAATAAGAAGGTCGCTGCCCTTGGCGCGAAACCGCTTCATCACCCGGTCACGCTGCTCCTGCGACAGTCCGCCGTGCAGCGCTTCGGCGCGATACCCGCGCCCGGCCAGCGTCTCCGTCAACTGGTCCACCTCGGTGCGCGTGCGACAGAACACGATGGCGCTTTCCGGCGCTTCCACGTCGAGGATGCGAGCGAGGGCCGCCATCTTGTGCGCGCGCGGCACCATGTACGCCACCTGGCGCACCTTGGCCGTCTCGCCCGGCGCCACCGCGGCCCGTTCGATCTTTACGACCAGCGGATCGCTCAGGTGCGAGTTCGCGATCTTGGTGATGCGCGCCGGGATCGTGGCGCTGAACAGCGCCGTCTGCCGCTTGTCCGGGAGCGCACTGAGGATCGCCTCGAGGTCTTCGGCAAATCCCATGTCGAGCATTTCGTCGGCTTCATCGAGCACCACGGTCTTCACGTGATCGAGGTGCAGCGTCTTGCGACGGATATGGTCGAGCGCGCGTCCAGGGGTCGCGATGACGACGTCGACCCCTCGCTTGAGCGAGCGAATCTGCTGCTCCATCGGCGCGCCACCGTAGATGGACAGCACGGCCGCGCCGAACGGCTTGCCGTAGCGATGGATGGCTTCGGCCACCTGCATCGCGAGCTCACGCGTCGGCACGAGCACCAGGGCCGCCAACCGCGTCCGCGGCGGCAGTGATGCGTCGATGTTGTGCAGCAGCGGCAGCGCAAACGCTGCGGTCTTGCCGGTGCCCGTGGCGGCCATGGCCAGCACGTCCCGCCCCGCCATCAGGGGCGGAATCGTGGCACGCTGAATCGGCGTCGGTTCTTCGTAGCCCAGCGCGGCCAGCGCGTCGAGCAGACGGGGGTCGAGGCCAAGGTCAGAAAAACCCGCCTCCGGAGTACTGCTCGCGCGCTTTGTCATCCCGAAATCTAACCCGTTCCGGGTCAGTTTCGGGCTTTCTTCCCTACTTTCCGCCGAGCAGGTACCAGCTGGCCCCAACAGAGACGCGCGAGCCCGTGGCCTCCACGCGCGAGGCGCTATAGCCGCCCGTATCACCAAACTTGCCAAACGTCCAGAGCACCGAACCGTCGATGGCCAGTTTGTTCGTCACGAACAGTTGCGCGGCCGCTCCGGCGGTGGGGTTTGTGCCGGAGAAGTCGTAATGCACCGTGCCACCACCAAAGGTGGGTGCGCTCGCCGCACGCCCGGTAATGCCGCCCGTCAGGTACGTCTTCACCGGCCCGAGGCCCAGGAACCCGAACCGGGCGAGCAGATCCCACTGTCCAAGGTCGGTATCTCCACCTGACGACCCGAGCGTGTTCTTGTCGTAATTCACCAGAAGGCCCAGCGAACTGCCGAGTGTCAGGCCGGCGTGCACACCGAACCCCGAGCCAAAGTCCAGCTTCTCGGCCGCATCCTTGTAGCTGAGCGAGGCGCCCGTCACCTGCGCCCCGACATACAATCCCGTCTGCGCTTGCAGCGGCATGGCCATCGTCATCAGGGCCGCGGCAACTGCGATGGAGGTACGCTTCATAATGGTGGCTCTCCGCGTTTGTGGTTGTTGGCTGACTTCCCGAGGCTTCATCTGGTAACCCTCAGCCCGGCCGATCGATCCCCGTGAGCAGCCACGCGAAGCCCCGTGCGATGAACGGCTGCACGCGTTCCGGCGTCATGCCGAAGATTCCCACGGGCAGGTTGGCTGACCGGCACGTCGTCTCGATCACGGAGACCGCTTCCGCGTATGCCGGGTGATCGAACTGCCCCGCAATTCCCATGCTGCGGGTCAGGTCGTTCGGCCCAATGAGCACCCACTCGATCCCCGGCACCGCCGTGATGCCCGCGATGTTCCGTACTGCCTCCGCCGATTCGGCCTGCACCACCACCTTGGCC
This sequence comes from uncultured Gemmatimonas sp., assembly GCA_964355025.1. Taxonomy (GTDB): domain Bacteria; phylum Gemmatimonadota; class Gemmatimonadetes; order Gemmatimonadales; family Gemmatimonadaceae; genus PNKL01. The sequence continues at coordinate 2,280 of CAYHCW010000002.1, forward strand.
GCCGGCCATCCCGAGGTGCGCACGCAGCGCACCGACGCCTCGGCCTGCGCCACGGTATCGACGTTCGGGATGATGACCCCCGTGGCCCCGGCCTCAAGCGCCTGGCTGATCAACGTGCCGTCAAGAGCACGCACACGCGCGTAACACGGCAGGCGACCGGCGACGATGGCCATCATGGCGGCCATCTCCGGCACCCCGATACCCGGATGCTCACCGTCGAGCATCAGCCAGTTCAGGCCGGAGGTCACGATCGCATCGAGCGTCGCGCGATCGGTGGAGCGAACAACCGTGCCGAGTCTCGGTCCCATCTCTCAATCCGCCGTGGGTGTTTCTCGAGAATCTACCGCTTGACGGTCGCGTGAGGGGGAGCCACACTCTGCGCACCCAAACACCCCGGCCAAAATGCGCACCTTCGTTTTCCTCTGCGTCCTCGCGGCGCTTCCTGCCGTCGCTGTCGCCCAGAAGCCCGCCCCCACGCCGACGCCCGCGGTCTTCGACAGCACGTCGTTTGCCGCGCTCCAATGGCGCAGCATCGGCCCGTTTCGCGGCGGACGTGCCAACGCCATTGCCGGCGTTCCGTCACAGCCGATGGTCTTCTACACAGGCTACACGGGCGGCGGTGTCTGGAAGACCGACGACGCGGGGCTCACCTGGAAGAACATCTCGGACAGTCAGTTCCGGCTGGGTTCCATTGGCGCCATTGCCGTCGCCGAGTCCGATGCCAACGTCGTCTACGTCGGCACCGGCGAACATGCCGTGCGCGGCCAATCGTCATCGTTCGGCAACGGTGTGTACCGCAGCACCGACGCGGGCAAGACGTGGAAGCACCTCGGGCTCGACGCCACCCAGCAAATTTCGGCAGTGCGCGTGCATCCCACGAATCCCGACATCGTCTGGGTGGCCGCGCAGGGCAACCGCTGGACCGGCACCACGGAGCGCGGCGTTTATCGCTCCATCGACGGCGGCAAGACCTGGACGCAGTTGCTCAAGGGCGAAAACGGCACCAGCGGTGCCAGCGGGCTTTCGCTCGATCCGTCCAACCCGCGCATCCTCTATGCGGCCTTCTGGGACCACCAGCGCACGCCGTGGAAGGTGCGATCCGGAGGCGCTGGTTCCGGCATCTGGAAGTCCACCGACGCCGGTGACAGCTGGACGCGCCTCACTGAAGGCCTGCCCAAGCTCATCGGCAAGATCGACGTGGCCGTGTCTCCGGCGAATCCCGACCGCGTATTCGCCATCGTCGAAGCCGACGAGGGCGGGCTCTATCGCTCCGATGACGCCGGCAAGACCTGGCGCCGGTTCAGTGACGACCGCCTCATCCGCGCGCGCGCCTGGTACTACACCAACATCGTGGCCGACCCGCAGAACGCCGATGTCGTCTGGGTCATCAATGCGCCACTCACGCGCTCCATCGACGGGGGCAAGACCTTTGCCGTCGTGAATGCAACGCACGGTGACAACCACGGCCTCTGGATCAACCCGCGCGACCCGAAGATCCTCGCCAACGCCAACGACGGCGGCGCGTCGGTCTCCATGAATGGCGGCAAGAGCTGGAGCACCCAGGACAACCAGCCGACTGCCCAGTTCTACCGCGTCAACGTTGACGACGCCGAGCCCTACAGCGTCTACGGGGGCCAGCAGGACAACTCGAGCGTGCGCACGCAGAGCCGCAGCGACGGGTTTGGCATCACCGTGCGCGAATGGGACTCCGCGTCCGGCTGCGAAAGCGCCTATCTGGCCTTCAACCGCGCGAGCCCGCGCTACGTCTACGGTGGCTGCTACCAGGGCATCATCGGCGAATTCGACCAGCAGACAGGCTTCGAGCGCAATGTCATGGTCTGGCCGGCGCTGGGGCTCGGCGAACCGAGCGACCTGCAGAAGTACCGCTTCAACTGGAACGCCCCGATCGTCGTCAGCACGCACGATGCCAACGTCATCTACCACGCCGGCAACATCCTCTTTCGGTCGCGTGATCGGGGCAGGAACTGGGCGGCCATTTCCGGAGACCTCACCCGCAACGACAAGGCCACGCAGGGTCCCGGTGGCGGACCCATCACCAGCGAAGGGGCCGGTGGCGAGGTCTACAACACCATCTATTACGTCGCCGAGTCGCCCAAGGACGCCAATGTGCTATGGGCAGGCACCGACGACGGCCTGCTGCACGTGACCCGTGACGGCGGGACGTCGTGGAGCAACATCACCGCGGCCACCTGGGGTCCTGGTCTCGTGAACGCCATCGAGGCGTCGCCGTTCGATCCCGCCGTCGCGTACGTCGCCTTTCGCAAGGACCGGCTCGGCGAGAACGCCGTGCTTGCGTACCGAACGGCAGACTACGGAAAGACGTGGACGCTGATCACCACCGGCCTGCGCGCCGGCGAACCCGTTCGCGTCGTGCGTGAATCACCTGAATTGAAGGGCGTACTCTATGCCGGCACCGAGACCGGCGCCTACGTGTCGTTTGATGACGGCACGCGTTGGATGCGGTTCTCGCAGAACCTGCCGCCGGTGCCGGTCACCGACCTGATCGCCCGGCACGGCGACCTGGTGGCGTCGACGGAAGGGCGCTCGTTCTGGATCCTCGACGACGTGACCGCCATCGCCACATCGCGCGGGGTTCGGCCGGCGGCTGACGCCGTGCTCCTTCCCGCACGCAGCGCGCTCCTCGGACGCTGGGCCAATCCGCCCACAGACGGTTTCGGTCGAAATCCGCCGAATGGCGCCACCATGACGTACTTCCTCAAGTCCGCACCGGACTCCGCGACCGTGATCTCGCTCGACTTCAAGGATGCACAGGGGCGCCTGTTGCGCAGCTACTCCACCAAGCCCGCGACTGGCCAGTCAGCACTTGGCCCGCCCGCTGCCGCGCGGCCGGCATTGCCCGCGAAGGCGGGCACGAACCGCTTCACGTGGGATCTGCGCGAGGAAACCCCCACGCGTTCGGCCGGTCTGCTCGGCCCAGGGCAGCAGCGCGGACGTCGCGTTTCCGCTGGGCGGTACTCCGCCACGCTCACCTGGAAGGGGAGTGTCACATCGTCATCCACGGTCTCATTCGACGTGCGGCGCGATCCACGCGCCGAGCCGATGGCCGATGCCGACGTGGCTCGCGTCCACGCACTGCTCGGGTCGCTCACGGCGGCGCTCGACGACCTCAACTCGACGGTGAACGAATTGCGCGATGCGCGCGATCAGGTGGGACGAGCCGCCGAGAAGTCGAAGGAGGCGCCCAACAAGGCCGCCATTGACTCGGCGGCCACATCCATCAAGGGATCGGTGGACGCACTCGAGAATGAACTCGTCCAGCCCAAGAGCAAGACTTTCCAGGACGTGATCAACTTCCGCAATGGTTTGTCGGAGCAGATCATCAACCTGCAGGAGGCGCTCGAGGAGAGCGATGCCCCCGCCACGGGTGGCATGGAAGGGCGACGTGAGGAACTGGATGTGCAGTGGCGCGAGAAACGGGCGAAAGCCGACAGAATTCTCGACGTGGACGTCGGCAACTTCAACAAGCTGCTCAAGGACCAGCCCCAGGTGCAGGTGCAGCGAAAGAAGAAGACCATCAGCTGAGCACCTGTGGAGCGCGGGTGAAAGGCGACGCTACGCGGGCGTCGCCTTTCGCTTGTCCATCACCAAGCTGGCCACCGCGCCCAGCAGCAGGATGCCCGCCACCAGCCCGAGCATCCAGAAGTTCACGCTCTCGCCGAACCACCCGTGCAGCCACTTCGCCGTCAGCATCTTCACGCCGACCAGCGCCAGGATCACACTCAAGCTGACCTTCAGGTAGCGGAACTTCTCGATCAGCCCGGCCAGCCCAAAGTACAGCGACCGCAGGCACAAGATCGCAAAGACGTTGCTCGTGAAGACGAGGAACGGATCGGCCGTGATGGCGAAGATCGCCGGAATGCTGTCCACCGCGAAGATCAGGTCGGTCGTCTCCACCAGCACCAGGGCCACCATCAACGGCGTCAGGAACGTCCGGCCATTCAGTGTCACCAGGAAGGCCGACCCGTGAAACTCGTCGGTGATTGGAAAGTGCCGTCGCAGCTGACGCATGACCCAGCTTTCCCCGGGCGCATCGTCCTCACCCGTGGTCAGCAGCATCCGGATGCCGGTGTAGACGAGAAACGCGCCAAACACATAGAGTACCCAGTGATACCGCGCCACCAGCGCGGCCCCAACGCCAATCATCACGCCACGCATCGCCAGCGCGCCCAGAATTCCCCAGAACAACACCCGGTGCTGCAGCACCAGCGGAATGCGCAGGTGACCAAATAGCAGCGCGATCACGAACACGTTGTCCATGCTCAGCGACAGCTCAATCACGTAGCCGGTGAGGAACTTCACGGCCGCCAGGCGGCCATCGTTCACCTGGCCATCCACGGCATCCACGTGACTGCCCAACCCCATCCAGTGGTTGTGGTACGCCGCCCAGACGAAGACGGTAAACAGCAGCGCCAGCGCCACAACTCCCGCGGTGAAGCCGAGCGCCTCCTTCATGGACGGCGCGTGCACCTTCTTGTTGAAGACGCCAAGGTCGAGCGCCAAGAGCGTAAAGACAAACAGCAGGAAGCCGCCCCATATCCAGATCACTGGCTCGCCTCCGCCCACGATTTCCACTCGGACACGGCCTCGCCGAGTGTCAGTTTGTGCTGCCAGCGCACCAGCGGCATCACCAGCAGCAGCGGTTCGTCCACGAGTTTCTCCATCCAGTGAGCGTCATCCAGCCGGGCTGCTCCGAGACCCAGTTCCGCGTATCGGCGGCTTGTCTTGTCTATCAGCGCCGTCATGCCGAACTTCTGCACGAACCGCTGCAGTTCGCCCTTGCTCGCGGCACGTTCCTTGAGGTCCACGAAATGCACCTTCACCCGGCGTTCAGCAAAGAAACGCTGCGCTGCGCGGGTGGCTGGGGACTTGGCGATGCCGAAAATCTGGACTTCCAAGGCGCGTGGAAAGTTGATGGTTGAGGGCAACGTGAGGCGGGCTACTATAATAGATGGATCGGCAGGCCTTCGCGCCCCTTCGCGTCCTTTCCCTTTCGCGGTAGCAGTGAGTGCCTGAAATCACATCGAACTACCGCCACGCCTGGTGGCTGCCTGGCGCTCACCTTCCTTCCATCTGGGGAAAGAAGGGACGAACGCAGCCCGCGGTGCATGACCGCATCGAGCGGTGGACTACCCCGGACGGTGATCACCTCTCCCTCGCCCGCCTGGGCTTCGTGCAGCGGGGCGTTCCGCACCTGCTTGTCCTTCACGGCCTCGAGGGGACCGTTCGATCCAATTACGCGCAGGGACTCCTGGCCCAGGCCGCGAAGCGTGGCTGGTCCGCCGATCTCATGCTATTTCGCTCGTGCGATGGCGTCCTGAACGACGCGCGTCGGCTCTATCACTCGGGAGAGACGACGGATCTCGATTTCGTCGTCCGACGGCTCATCGGCCAGCATCCCGACATTGACCTCAGAATCGCTGGGGTCTCACTGGGAGGCAACGTCACCCTCAAGTGGCTGGGTGAACTGGGCGACCAGCTGCCGTCAAATGTTTCCTGCGCGGCTGGGGTATCTGTTCCCTACGACCTGGCGGCCGGCAGTCGGTTCCTCGAGCAGGGGCTGGGCCCGCGTTACACCGCACATTTCATGAAGAGCCTTCGCGCCAAGACCCTGGCGAAGCTCGAGCGATACCCTGATCTCTGTGATCGCGGTGAGCTCCTGCGAGCCAAGACGTTCTGGGAGTTCGATGGGTCCATTACTGGCCCTGTTCATGGATTTGTCGATGCCCAAGACTACTACACCAAATCAAGTTCAATCCACGTACTCGGCGAAATTCGCCGGCCAACCCTTCTCTTCAGTGCCTTCGACGATCCATTTCTTCCATCCTCAGTTCTCGAGGAAGTCAGAATTGTCGCCAAGCGCAATGATTGCTTACACTTGGAGTTTATGAAGCGCGGCGGTCACGTTGGATGGGTGGAAGGACCGCCCTGGGCTCCACGGTTCTATATGGAGGAGCGCGTGATCAGATGGCTGGCTAATGCTCGTTATTGAGTAAAATAAATGGAGAAATTGATACTAATCGTTTGCGAGCATAATAATACTTTCGCCAAATCCCACGAACGAATGCTGCTTCAGGGTTTCCTCCAGGCAGGAGGGGCCGCCAGAATATCATTGACAGTGACCAATGTTGCGCCAGCCCATGCGCTCGGCACGGATCGAATGAAACTCACCAGGCCGGCCTTCGGCGCCTTCACGTCGGCGATCTTTCGACCCCAGTAATCGGTCGTGTAGCCAATCACCTGCCCGGCCGTCACCCGGGCGTCGCGGTCCACCAACGATACCCACGCAACATTGCTGTCGGCCCGAACCCTGGCGTCCTCTCCCAGCCAGGTGATGCGCAGTGGCGCCGGCTTGGCCCGTGCCAGCATGCCCAGTGAACCCAATACACCCAACAGCCCATCTTCCAGCGACCGCACATCGCTGGCATCGGTACGGGCCCATCGCCCAGCTTCCGCGACCAGTACCACTTTCCCCAGCGAAGCCGCGTAACCGCTCGCGCTGCGCGTGCTGGCCGGGTTCGTCAGATCGACGTCCCGCACGATGATGTGGTCCAGCCCCATGGCCTTGGCCAGCTCCAGTCCCGCTGAATCGAGCGCGGCATTCCCCGATCGCGTCCAATACGAGTAGGGACGCAGGTTTTCGTCGATGTCACCGTTGTGCAGGTCCACCACCACGTCGGCCTTCTGGATCACCTCGCGGGCGATGCGATCCAGTGCGCGCTCCGTTTGTGTGCCGGTCGGCTTGCCCGGATAGTTGCCGTTCATCGACTTTTCGTCCACCGGGTTCGTGTGCACGCGCATCCGTTCGAAACTCGCCCGGTTGATCAGCGGGACCACGATGACGGTGCCGGTGAGCTTGGCCGCGTCGATGCGTGGTATGACACGCTGCGCCGCCACGATGCTGGCGTACTCGGTGCCGTGTGCGCCACTCAGGATGGCCACGGTCTTTCCGGCCTTCGCTCCGTGGATAATGGCAAACGGAATGAAGGTCGCCGAGTCCACGCCGGCGGCGATGTCAAGCCTGCCGTAGGCGACTTGCCCCGCGACGGCAACGGTCGAGCCGACGGTAAACGTCTGCGCGCCGACAGGCGCGGCAACCAATAGCACGAACAGCAGGGCGCGAGCCTTCATTGGAGACCTCGGGGTAGGGAACACCTGCACATCTTACGGCCGAAGCCTCGTCGCATTCAACTCCGACGCCAGAAACGTCCGTCCCCTCTGGCCGATCCCGGTTCGCCAATGCAACGTTTGCCGGCGCCCAACGTTTACCTGCCTGAACCCGCACACCATCGGAGCCCCCCCATGCGTGCTCGCTATCTGCTTCCTCTCGCCGCGCTGGTCGCGGCCTGCTCGCGCGAACCGGCCCAGCAGCCCGCCGTCGCCGCTGCGATGGCCGATCCACACACCGGCCACGCCATCACCGAGATGTCCGGCGCCGCGGTGGCCGACCCGATGTCCACCGTGCAAGGAACCGCCGGTATCCCCGCCGGGGCCGCTGATGCGGCCGCGCGACTGGGCGCCTCCACCCGCCATGGCGAATGGGTAAAGGTCGCCTGGGAAGCCGGCTCCGCCGACTCGTTGATGGCGTGGGTCGTCTTCCCGGAGACGAAGAAGAAGGCTCCCGTGGTTGTCGTCATTCACGAGATCTTTGGCCTCTCCACCTGGGTGCGTGGTGTGGCCGATCAGCTCGCTGCCGATGGCTTCATTGCCGTCGCCCCCGACCTGCTCTCTCGTGTGCGTGGCGGTCCGTCCGCCGACGAACTCCGAAGTGACTCCGCCAACAAGCTTATCCGCTCCGTCAATGTGGCAGAGATGAACAAGGGCGTCTTCGCTGCCGCCCAGTACGGATTGTCACTGCCGGCAGCGAAGAAGAAGTACGGCGTGGTGGGCTACTGCTGGGGCGGCTCGGCAACATTCAATCACGCCGTCTTCAACGGCAAGCACTTCGGCGGTGGCGTGGTCTACTACGGCACGTCGGCTGCCAAGGACTCCATGCCAAGGATCAAGGCGCCGGTGCTTGGCTTGTACGGTGGCAATGACGCACGCGTCAACGCGACCATCGGCTGGGCCGACACGACGATGAAGGCGCTCAAGAAGAAGTACGACTTCAAGATTTTCGACGGTGCCGGCCACGGCTTCCTGCGCGCGCAGGACCAGCCCGCCAACCTCGAAGCCGCCAAGCAGGCCTGGCCGATGACCGTTGCGTTCTTCAAGAAGAACCTGAAGTAGCAGGACGCGGGGGCTCTCCGGTCTTCGCGAGAGCCCCCACTTGTCTACGTCGAATCGGTGAACCGCTCGCGTTCCGCCATCGCGAACACCAGCAGCCACTCGGGCCAGTTGCCGCTCAGCTCGAAGAAATCGTCGAAGTACACCAGCCCGCGGCCTTCGAGATCGGCGATGACCGCCCCCAGCGCGTCGGCGTCGTACACGGGCCCAATGGCCACCAGGTCGCCTTCGACCCGGAATTCATCAGCCGTCAGGTGGAGGGCCACGTCAAGGTCGGCACGCGACAGCGCGTGCTGCTCAAAGGCCCTCCTGCGAATGAAGAGTGTGGGAGCGGAGTGTGCGATCGAGATCGGCATGCGCGGGTCCGGCTGAAGGGTGACGCAAATCTAATGCGCTCGGTCGCACGCACGATGCCGCTCCGCTGCCGGCGATCGTACATTCCGTAGCCCCATGCACACCGAATCTTCCTTTGACGTCATCGTAATTGGTGGCGGCCACGCCGGCGCCGAAGCGGCGGTGGCTGCCGCCCGCCTCGGCTGTTCCGTGGCCCTCATCACCAGCGCGCTCGAAACCATCGGCCAGATGTCGTGCAATCCGGCCATCGGTGGCGTAGCCAAGGGCACCGTGGTGCGCGAAGTCGATGCCCTCGGCGGGGTGATGGGCCGCGCTACGGATCGCGCGAGCATCCAGTTTCGGATGCTCAACCGCAGCAAGGGACCCGCCGTCTGGGCACCGCGTGCACAGTGCGACCGCGGGCTGTACCGCCGGGCCGTGCGCTCACTGATCGAGGCACACGCCAACGTCACCCCCATTCAGGGCACCGTCGGCCGACTCCTCATCGAACACGGCCGCGTGGTTGGCGTGGAAACGCTCGAACAGCGCCGCTTCACGGCGCGCGCCGTCGTCGTGACCACGGGGACCTTTGGCCGCGGCAAGATCCACATCGGCACGACCACGCAATTGGCTGGTGGTCGCGCCGGCGAGTCGTCCACCACGCACCTCGCCGAGCAACTCGCCGAGCTCGGCCTCGAGGTGCGCCGGTTCAAGACCGGCACGCCGCCGCGCATCGACGGCCGCAGCGTGGACTACTCAAAGTGCACGATGCAACCGAGCGAGCTCGCGGATTTCGACTATCACTGGTCACTCTTCGAGACGGCAAACGAGAGCCGGCCTCCCGTGGAAGACGGACGGCGGACGGCGTATGGCGTACAGCGTACGGCTTCTTTTCCTCAGGCGCAGTTGCCCTGCTGGATCACCTACGCCGGCGCTGAAGCAAAGTCCGTCGTCTCGGCGAATATCGATCGCTCCGCCATGTACGGCGGTTCCATCGACGCGCGCGGCCCGCGCTACTGCCCGAGCATCGAGGACAAGATCGTCCGTTTTCCTGGCGCCGAGCGGCATCAGATATTTCTCGAGCCCGAGGGGCTCGATACGCACGAGTTGTACGTCAATGGCCTCTCGACGTCACTGCCGGCGGACGTACAGTTGATGATGCTGCACGCCGTGCCGGGGCTGGAGCGGGCACAGATGACGCGCGCCGGCTATGCCATCGAGTACGACTATTATCCGCCCACGCAGCTCGAGCCGACGCTCGCCGTACGCCAGCTTCCGGGCCTGTACCTCGCCGGACAGATCAACGGCACGACGGGGTACGAAGAAGCGGCGGGGCAGGGACTCGTCGCCGGACTCAACGCCGGACTCGCCGTGCAGCAGCGTGATCCCCTGGTGTTCGGCCGTGACACGTCGTACGTGGGCGTCATGGTCGATGACATCGTGGCCCGCGGCGTGGATGAGCCGTACCGCCTGTTCACGTCGCGCTCCGAGTTTCGCCTCACCGTCCGGCAGGACAATGCCCTGCGCCGGCTGGCCCACGTCGGGATCGCGCTCGGCCTCTATGCCGACGATGAGCGTCGGGTGGTTGACGCGCGCCTCGACGCTGAAGACCGGGCGGCGCGCCTCGCCGCTGACACCAGCGCACAGCCTGCCCAGGTGCAGGCCCTGCTCGAACGTTCGGGGTCGGCGCCACTCGTGCATGCGGTGCGGGTCGTCGAACTCGCCCGCCGCCAGAACGTGTCGCTTGCCGAGTTGTTCGCCGCGGTCGACCTGACTGAGGCTCCGACCGGCGAGGCGGTCATCACCGCCGAACTCGAGATCAAGTACGCCGGCTATTTCGTGCGGGAGCGCCGCGCCGCCGATCGCCTGCATCGCATGGGCGACTTCGTGCTCGCCCCGGAACTTCCCTACGCCACGATGAAGTCGTTGTCGCTCGAGTCGCGACAGCAGCTCGCGAAGCGGTGCCCGTCGTCGCTCGCCATGGCCGCGCGCCTGTCGGGCGTCAGCCCGGCCGACTTGCAGAACCTGGTGCTCGAGGTCGAACGCTGGCGACACCAGCGCGGCCTGGCATCGGTTGTCATCGCATGAACCTCCGGGTTCCGCCGTCGTCGCCTGAACCACGCGCCTGGCCGGCCCGGGTTGCCGCGATCGTGCTGGTGGTGCTCGGCTTCATTCCGTTCGCTGCCTTCGTCCGCGTGGGCCTCGAGATTCCGGGCCTCGGCGCCCAGCTGCGCGACTGGGGCACGGGATCGCTGTTGACGCTGGGCATTGGCGTGCTGGGCGCGCTGGCGGCCCGTCGTGGACACTGGCCGGCGTGGCGGCCGCGTCCGCCGCACCCGTGGAGCCTCGATGCGCGCCTGCTATTAGTAGCATTTGGATCATTAATGCTCTACGCGCTGGTCGCCACCGTCATCTTCTCGCGGCGTCCATTGCTTATCGACGAACTGGCGCAGCTGTGGCAGGCGCAGCGCTACGCCGAGTGGCGGTTGTGGATCCCGGCGCCTCCGCATCGCGAGTTCTTCTCGTTCCTGCACCTGGTCGACATCGGTGACCGGGTCTACGCGCAGTTTCCTCCCGGCGGACCCTTCATGCTCTGGCTCGGCGTGCTGGGCGGCGCGCCGTGGATGGTGGGGCCTGTGTGCGGCGCCATCTGCGTCTGGCTCTTTTCGCAGATCGCGCGCGCGGCCGAGCCTGGCGCGAGCGATCGCTGGGTGCTGGGCGCCACGCTGCTCTTCGCGGTGACGCCATTCGGCGTCTTCATGTTCGGCTCGTACATGAATCACGTCACCGCACTGCTGTGGATCCTCGTGGCGATTGCGTCGCTCGTCAAGCTGGTTGACGCCGATGGGCGTCCGGCCGTGGTCCTCTCGCTCCTCACCGGATTCGGCCTGGGCATGGCCGCGACCATTCGCCCGCTCGATGCCTTTGCCTTTGCGCTCCCCGCTGCCATCTGGCTCGTTGTGCGCGCCGAACGCTCGCCGGCACGCTGGATGGAGAACCTCATCGCCGGCGTGGGCGTTGCCGTGCCGTTTGCCGTGATGATGTACGTCAACGGGCAAACGACGGGACATCCGCTGCTCTTTGGTTATGAAGTGCTGTGGGGAGCCACGCATGGGCTTGGGTTTCACGCCGCCCCGTGGGGACAGCCTCATACGCCGCTGCGCGGACTCGTTCTCGCGGCGCTCTACGAGTGGCGTCTGCAGAGCTACCTGTTTGAAACGCCGTTTCCTTCGTTGATTCTCCCCGTCGTTTCGCTGTTTCTTGCAAAACGAGTGGGTCCGCTCGACCGCTATCTGCTGGCCTCAAGCGCCCTCGTCGTGCTTTTCTATCTGCTGTACTGGCACGACGGTTTCTACCTCGGTCCCCGCTTTGTCCTGCCGCTGCTGCCGGCGCTGGTCTTGTGGACGGCGCGCGTACCGCGCGTCATTGGCGAACGGGTGCGCTCCGCGCACGTGCGCGCCGGCGTTGCCGCCGCGCTTGGCTTCGGCGTGGTGGGAGCGCTGGTGTTCAATCTGCCGGTGCGTGTTGCCAGCTACCGTGCCGGGCTCACGTCAATGCGCGTGGACTACGCGAGCGCCGCCCGGCAGGCCGGCGTGCACGATGCCCTGGTGTTGGTGCGCGAGAGCTGGGGTGCACAGCTGGTGGCGCGACTCTGGGCGTTGGGTGTGTCGCGTTCTCGCGCGGAGTCGATCTACCGGGGCGTCGATGCCTGCAACCTGGAGACGGAACTCGCGGCGCTCGAGCGCGAGGGGGTTCGCGGAGTTGCGGCCGAGGCACGTCTCGCGGTGGTCCTTGCGCGGGACTCGTCCGTGGTCGTGAAGAGCACATTGACGCCCGATCCCACGGAACGCATGCGGCCTGGCCTGCAGTACGCCCCGGTCTGTCTGCAGCGCGTCGAGGATGATCGCGCCGGCTTCTTGCACTACGCACCGCTGCGGCTTGTGACGTCCGGCGGAAACGTGTATGCGCGCGACCTGCATGCGCGCGATTCACTGTTGCTGGCACTGTACCCCGAGCGCCGGGTATTCCTTCTCAGGCGCGCGGGTACTCGCGTGGACGATCGGCTCGAGTACCTTCTACTCAATCGCGACTCGCTGGCTGCGGCCTGGCGTGAGGCCCGCTAGCAGCCGCGGCAGCCCGACGGGGCTGGTAAACAGGTCCTCGCACTCCCCTGAGGCGCTGAAACACCGTTTATTTAGTATCAATTTGTTACTAAAAACCAGTCGATTCGCCACCTGAGGCCATCCCATGCGCGCGCTTTCCGGCATCCGTTCGTTGTTCGCCATCCTGGCTGCCATTTCCCCTGCCCGCGGGGTTTTCGCCCAACAGGCTGCGGCGGCGGTCCCCCAGGTCGTCACGATTGGTCATGGCGAGGTAGAGTTGAGGCCCGACCGGGCTCGGGTGCAGTTCAGCGTCGAGACTCGCGCATCCACCGCAGCGGTGGCGGCAGCCGAGAACGGCCGGCGACAGCGCGCGGTGTTGGACACCTTGCAACGACTCGGAGTTTCGCCTGATCAACTCCAGACGGCGTATTTGCAGGTAGCGCCTGAGATGGTGTATCCCGGGCAAGGGCTCCCTCCGAAAGTGTCTGGCTACGTCGCGCGAAACTCCGTGCAGGTAGAGATTCTCAAGCTCGAGCAAGCCGGCACCCTGGTCGACGCCGGGCTCGCCAAGGGAGCGTCCGGCATTGGCGGGCTGTATTTCTACTCATCCAAGGCCGGCGAGGCACGGCGTAGGGCGCTGGCACTGGCTGTTATCGCCGCCAAGCTGGACGCCGAATCGATGGCGAAGGCAGCCGGGTACCAGCTTGGAGAGCTCTTGGAGATTATCGCGACTCCTTCGTCGGATGGCCCGGTGATGATGAGCATGGACAATGTTCGAAGTCTCCGCGCCGCTGCTACCCCTGCTCCGACGCCGGTGAGTCCCGGCGAACTCAAGATCTCGGAGTCGGTAACGGTTCGATGGGCCGTGAAGATGTAGTTGCTCGGCAGATTTGGTGGAATTCGGCGTTCGCTTGTTCCACGTGGAACAATTCGGCTAGCATTTAGGGTGTCGGGAGGCCTATATTCGGCCTCTCGATTTGTTTTCCGGATGTACCCTTGGTGGAGCCGTACCTATTTTGGCGCGAATCATTGCCATTGCAAACCAGAAGGGCGGGGTTGGTAAGACCACCACCGCCGTGAACCTCGCCGCCAGCCTGGCCGCCGCCGAGCAGCGCGTATTGTTGGTGGACGGCGATCCGCAGGGAAATGCCACCAGTGGCATCGGCCTTTCCCGAGATGAGTTGCGCCTCACAACGTACGATGTGCTCCTGGAGCCATCGACGATCGACCAAGCGGTAGTGCGCGAGGTTCAGTTCCGGTTTCTGGATGTGCTCCCGGCAACGTCCGACTTGTCCGGAGCTGAGATCGAACTGGTGGACAAGGAGGACCGTGAACTCTCGATGCGGCGTGCGCTCGAAAGAGTAGCCGACACCTACGACTTCGTACTCATCGATTGTCCGCCATCCCTCGGCTTGGTCACGCTCAACATGCTGGCCGCGGCCGACGCACTGCTGATTCCCCTGCAATGTGAGTACTACGCGCTCGAGGGGCTCAGTCAGCTGCTGAACACGGTGACCCTGGTACAGCAGGGCGTGAACCCCTCTCTTGGCATCGAGGGCGTATTGCTGACCATGTATGACGCACGGTTGAACTTGTCTCGGCAAGTTGCCGCCGACGCACGCGAGTACTTTGGGCCCAAGGTCTTTCAGAGCATCGTTCCTCGAAACGTCCGGCTCGCGGAAGCTCCGAGCTTCGGCAAGCCGATCATACTGTACGACCTCGCCTCGGTAGGCGCGCAGGCATATATGAGCGTGGCGAAAGAGCTGATAGAGCGTACGGTCACCGGAATCTCTGTTCAGTAGAGCATCCCCGTTTGGTGCTTGCTTTTTCAAGCCATCATCGCGCCACAATACCACTACTATAGAGTCATATGGCTGATAAACCGCGTTTGGGCAGAGGTCTTGAGGCTTTGCTGTCGGCTCGCCCATCCCTGAGGGCCGATTCACAGGTTCGCCATCCCGCAGATCGTGAAGGATTGCATCGCCTTCAGGTCGCGCAGATTCGACCGAATCCGATGCAGCCACGCAAGGAATTTCGCGAGGCGGATCTCGCGGATCTCGAGGCCAGTATTCGAGTCAACGGCCTGCTGCAGCCCGTGACGGTGCGTCCGTCACCCTCGGGTGGAGGCTACGAACTCATTGCCGGCGAACGTCGCTTTCGCGCCGCGCAACGACTTGGGTGGACGGAAATTCCCGCGATCGTCAAGGAAATCGGCGACAAGGAACTGCTCACCCTCGCGCTCGTGGAGAACCTGCAGCGCACCGACCTCAATCCCATCGAGGAGGCCGAAGGATATCAGCAGTTGATGTCCACCTTCTCGCTGACCCAGCAAGAAACGGCAGACATCGTCGGCAAGGACCGCTCGACGGTGGCGAACATGCTGCGCCTGCTTGGCCTGCCGGCGTCTGTCCGCCGCCAGGTGCGCGAGGGCGCGATCTCGCTGGGGCACGCGCGCGCGTTGCTCTCGCTTGGCGATGACATTCGCATGGCCGATCTCGCCAAGCTGGTAATCGCCGAAGGACTCAGTGTGCGCGAAGTGGAACAGCGCGTGCGTGACGCAACGGGCGGCCGCCGCGGCGCGCGCAAGGGAACCACGCCGAAGTCCGCTGAAACCCGCCCGGCCGAGGCGCGTCAGATTGAAGACCAGCTGCGCCGCCGATTCCAGACGGACGCCAAGCTGACGCTCAGTGGCACGGCACAGGGGGAGATTCGCCTGGCCTTCTACAACAACGACGACTTGGCCCGCCTGCTGGACCTGCTGCTCGGCGGCGCCGAGCGCGGCATCGCATGAACACCCCGCCGCGTGACTCCAGGGAGCATCGCCACGGCAATGTCTTTGGCCGCGGATCCGGCAACATGTTCATTCACGTGCAGCGCGCCAGCGGGCTCGCGCATCGTACGCTGGTGTTGCGTCCGTGGCAGGTGCAGGCGCTCCGGCTGGTTGCTTCGCGATGGTTCGCCGCCGTGCTCACCCTCGCGCTCGTGAGCTGGGGCTTCTTTGCGTTTCAGACGGCGCGCGTCCCCCTGCTGACGCGTCGCATCACGCACCTGGAACTGGACGCCGCAAAGATCGACACCCTGCAAGCGGCGCTCGAGCAGGTGCAGAAGCGCTATGATCAGGTACAACAGATGCTGAGCGCCTCGACACGCGCCACGCCTGCCGCAGCACCGGCATTGTCAAAACCGGGATCGACCGCATCCAAGTCGTCCAGCTCCACCGCGCACTGACCCAAGGGGGACTCGTGGCACTGCTCAGAAAGGACGCCGACAAGGGCGACGCACGCGGCAGCACACCAGAGGCGGCGTTGTCGATCATCGCGGCCGGCATGCGCATCATTGGCGACGTCGAGACCAACGGCACCATCAAGATTGACGGTCGCGTCGAGGGATCCGTTCTCGGCGCACGGCAAGTCATGCTGGGTCGCAATGGTGCCATTCACGGCAACCTGCACGCCGGCGAAGTGGTGATTGGCGGCGTGGTGGACGGAGCGATTGTCGCCGACGATCGCCTTGAACTCCAGGGTTCTGCCGTGGTCAACGGCGACATCGACACCAAGTCGATCGTCGTGCTGGAAGGAGCACGCATCAATGGCGTCGTTCGCATGCAGGAGATTCAACTGATCAAGGCGACGGATGGTCCCGTGCGCCAGGCGAGCGCCGGAAACTCCTGATCACCGGCCGTACACCCTCACGAAGACCAGGGAAGCGCCAGGCGAGTACAGAGACTGGAATTATCAACAGACAGAAATGTAGGGTACATATGTTTTCTGTAATTCTATAAACCTTTGGTGTGTAACACTATCACAATGTCTCGCTCCCGTAGACTTGGCGTCGCCAGAAACCTTATCCACATCGCTGTTGGGATTCTGGTCGCATGCTCGGCGCCGAAGAAAGACGCCGGGGATGGTACAGCGGGCGCCCAAAGTGTTTTTCGCGTTGCGTTGCTGACGCCTGGCCCAATCTCCGATCAGTCGTGGAATGGAGGCGCCTATGACGGCCTGTTGCGCATTCGAGACTCCTTGGGCGCCGCAATCAGTCATATCCAGACGAAGACTCCCGCCGAGTTCGAGGAGAACTTTCGGCAGTACGGTGACAAGGGGTATGCGCTCGTCTTCGGCCACGGCTTCGAATTTCAGGACGCGGCCGCGCGCGTAGGACCCGCGTTCCCGAAGACGATCTTCATTACGACCGGCGGCACGCGCACCAGCAGCAATGTGGCCGCCATGTCGTTCGCCTTTGACCAACCGTCGTATCTCGCCGGCATCGTGGCCGCGAGCGTCAGCAGCTCCGGGACCATTGGTTGCATTGGCGGCACGGAACTGCCGCCGGTCAGGTCCGGATTTGACGCGTTTGCCGCCGGCGCACGCTCCATCAACCCCCGCATCAAGATCATCACCGCCTACCTTGGCAACTGGGAGGACGCCGGCGCCGGCAAGGAACAGGCGCTCGCCCAGATGGCGCGTGGCGTGGACGTCATCTATCAGAACGCCGATGCCGCTGGCCTCGGCGTGTTCCAGGCCGCCAAGGAGACGAAGGGCATCTACATCATCGGCTCCAACGCCAACCAGAATCACGTCGCTCCCGCGGTCACACTCGGCTCGGTTGTGATTGACCTCCCGCACGCCTTCATCGCCGTGGCCCGCGACGTAAAGGGCGGCACCTTCACGCCACGCGTCATCACGCTCGACACCAGGAGTGCCGTCATGAAGTGGGTGGTAAACCCCGTGATGACGTCGCTCATCCCCGCGCGCACGACACGGATGGTCGATTCACTCACGCGCCGCATGCTTGATGGCACCTTCACGTGGCCGGGCCCCGTGCGTCCGGCGGAGGGCAAGTGAGTACAGCCACGGAACTCGCGCAGATGGCCAACGAGTTGCTTCGGTGCCGCGAAACCCCGGACTATCCGCCAGCGCTCAACGGCCTGCAAGTGGACAATCAGGCCCCCGTGACGCGCATTGCCGCCGCCGTCGACTGTTCCCTGCGGACCATCCGCGGCGCCATCGATGCCGGGGCCAACCTGCTCGTCGTGCACCACGGCTTGTTCTGGGGCGGACTGCAGCCCCTCACCGGCGCGCATCTCGAGCGCGTGCGCCTGCTGCTGGACCACGACGTCGCACTCTATTCCGCGCACCTTCCGCTCGATGCGCACGAGACGTTCGGCAACTCCGTCCTGCTCGCCCGCGAACTCGGCCTTGCACCCGCCGGCGGCTTCGCCCGGTACCAAACCGTGTTTTGTGGCGTGCAGGGAACGGCGGACCTTCCCACCGCCGAGCTCGCGGCGGCGTGCGATGCGTTTGCCGGCCGTCACGGAGGTCGCGCCATTGCCTCGGCCATGGAGTCGGGCCGGCGCACGCGCCGCTGGGCGGTGGTCACCGGCGCCGGCATCAACGCCGACACGATGCGCGAAGCCGTCGAATGCGGCCTCGACACGATCATCACCGGCGAGGGCCCACACTGGAGCGCCGTCGACGCCGAGGAGAAGGGCCTCGCCATCGTCTACGCCGGGCACTATGCCACCGAGACCCTGGGCGTGCGCGCCCTTGCCGAATGGCTCGCCGCGCGCGCCGGCGTCCCCTGGACCTTCGTGGCGGCTCCCACCGGATTGTGAGTGACGCCGCCCTGAGCCTGCGCGCCATCGGCAAGCGATTCGGCGCGACCACGGCGCTTGCCAACGCGTCGCTTGCCGTCCGTCGCGGCACCCTGCATGCCGTGCTGGGCGAAAACGGCGCTGGCAAGACGACCTTGATGCGCATTGCGTTCGGCATGCTGCACCCCGACGCAGGCACCGTGGCCATTGACGGCGCCATCGTATCGCTGGCCTCGAGCGCCGACGCGATGCGTCGGGGGCTTGGCATGGTGCACCAGCATTTCACGCTCGTGCCCGCCATGACGGTCACCGAGAACATTGCGCTGGGCGGGCACGGGACATTCCGGGCGCGCGATGTCGCCGGGCGCATTCGGTCGCTCGTCGAGCGGACAGGACTGGCCGTCGACCCCGAAGCTCGTGTCGGCGACCTTGGTGTCGGCGCGCAGCAGCGGGTGGAGATACTGAAGGCCCTCGCCCGTGATGCACACACGCTGATCCTCGACGAGCCGACCGCCGTGCTCACGCCAGGCGAATCGGAAGAGCTCTTCGCCTGGCTGCGTCGCTTCGTGGCCACGGGAGGAACGGCCGTGCTGGTGACGCACAAGCTGCAGGAAGCCTTGTCGATTGCCGATGATGTCACGGTGCTGCGGCGCGGCGCCCCAGCGCTCGTGGCACCGGCCACGGGGCTGACGGTCGACGTCCTCGTGCAGGCGCTCACCGGCGAGGCTCGTTCGGCGCCGCCACCATCATCAGCGGCGCGTGCCGCACGTGGACCCTGTGTGGCTCGCCTCGTGAACGCATCGGCGCACGACGCGCGCGGCGTGCGGCGCGTGCAGTCGGCGTCGATCGATTGTTTTGCCGGCGAGATCGTGGGGGTCGCCGGCGTTGAGGGGTCGGGCGTGCACGAGCTGGTGCGCCTGCTCGCGGGTCGTCTTGCACCCTCCGCAGGTACGGCCGAGTTGCCGATGACCATCGGGTTCGTGCCCGAGGATCGCCAGCGCGACGCCGTGATCGAGGCGTTTTCGCTGACAGAGAATTACGGCCTCCGCGGCGCGGGCGCACGCACGGGACGCATGCCGTGGCCGGCACTCGAGGAAGCCACCGGTGCGCTGATGCGCGCGCACGATGTGCGCGCGCCATCACCCGCCACGCGGACGGGCGCGCTGTCCGGGGGCAACCAGCAGCGATTCGTGCTCGGCCGCGAACTCGAGTCGCAGCCCGCGCTGGTTGTGGCGGAAAATCCCGCGCGCGGCCTCGACATTCTTGCCACCGCGCACGTATTCCGCGAGCTCCGCAGTGCCGCCGTCGCGGGGAGCGCCGTGGTGTTCTACTCTGGTGATCTGGATGAGCTGCTCCCGGTGGCCGATCGCATGTTCGTGATGTTCGCCGGCCGGTTGCGCGAAGTCCCTGTGGCACGAGAGGCGGTGGCCAGCGCCATGGTCGGCACATCGTGATGCGACGACCCGACGCCCGCTGGACGGTCTCTGCGGTCACGCTGCTGGTCATCGTGGCGTCGGTGGCGACGATCCTGGTTGCCGGCGGCTACGACACGTCGCGCGCGCTGGCTGCCTTGTGGGACGGCGCGTTCGGCAGCCCGTACGCCGTGCTCTCCGCGACGCTCGTGCGCGCCACGCCCCTGCTGTTCGTCGGGCTTGCCGTGGGCTTGGCCTTTCGCGCCGGCGTCCTGAACATCGGCGCCGAAGGCCAGTTGTTGGCAGGTGCCACGATGGCGGCGACCGTTGGCCTCCTCCTCGAAGGACTTCCCCGGCCGCTGGCCCTGCCGGTGGTATTGCTGGCAGGCGCGGCCGCCGGGTCGGTCTGGGCGGGAATTGCGGCATGGCTGAAGCTGCGATTCGGCGTGCTGGAGGTGATCAGCACACTGATGCTGAACTTCGTGGCCGGCTACCTCGTGTCGTGGGCCGTGCGGGGGCCGCTGCAGGAACCAACGCACGTGTATCCGCAGACCGTCGAACTGGCCGACGCCGTGCGGCTTCCCGCGCTCATTGCCGGACATCGGCTGCATTTCGGCTTCGTGCTGGCGCTCCTGCTGGCCGGAATCCTCTGGTGGTTTCTTATGCACACGGCCGCGGGCTTCCGCGTGCGCGCGGTGGGCGCCGGGGCGCTCGCCGCGCGCAGCGCGGGCGGCATCGACGCCTCGCGTACCGCAGCCTTCGTGTTCATCGCGAGCGGCGCACTCGCCGGGTTGGGAGGCGCCAGTGAGGTCACGGGCGTGACGTTTTCGCTGTATGAGGGTATTTCGCCAGGCTACGGGTACAGCGCCATTGCCGTGGCACTGCTTGCCCGGCTGCATCCCCTGGCCATCGTCGGCACCGCCGTGCTGTTCGGCGCGCTCGAGGCGGGCGCCTCGGCCATGCAGCGCGACGCCAACGTGCCCTCGGTGCTCGCGGCCGTTGTCGAGGCGCTGGTCGTGCTCGGCGTGCTGGCCCTCGACCGCGCGCGCGCGCGCAGGGACGCCTGATGACCGAGGCATTCGGCGATTTCATGCAGGCGTCGGTGCGCACGGCCACACCGCTGGCGTTGGCCGCCTACGGCGAACTTGTCGTCGAGCGCGCGGGCATCATCAACCTCGGCCTTGAGGGTGCCATCATCGCCGGCGCGTTCGGAGCACTCGTCGGCGCTGGTGCCGGCGGCATCGGCCTGGGATTCGCCGCAGCGATGCTGGCCGGTTGCGCCGCGACGGCGGTGGTGGCCGTGGTCGTGCTCTGGCTTCGGGCCGACGCGATCATCGCCGGCACGGCCGTGACGATGCTGGCGCTCGGACTCACCGGCACGCTGTACCGTGCCCTGTATGGCGCGCAGGGCGCCGCGCTCTCCGTCCCCACGCTTTCACCAGCCGCGATTCCACTGCTCTCCGACATTCCCTTGCTCGGACGCGCGCTCTTCGTGCAGCCCGTGATCACCTATGCGCTGTATGGCATGGCCTTCGGACTCTGGTGGTGGATGACGCGCACGCACGCCGGGCTTGCCTTGCGCGCGACGGGAGAACGCCCGATGGCGGCCTTTGCGGCGGGCATCTCCCCGGCGCGCGTGCAGGCCTGGACGCTGCTCTTTGGTGGTGCAATGGGCGGGCTGGCTGGTGGCGTGCTCGTGCTGGCCCAGGTTGGCACCTTTGCCGAGGGCATGTCGGCCGGTCGTGGCTTCATCGCCATCGCCGTTGTGGTCCTGGGTCGCTGGTCGCCGCTCGGCGTCGCGGCCGCGGCCCTGCTGTTCGGCGGCGCCAGCCAGTTGCAGTACGTTTTCCAGTCGCTGGACTGGCCCGTGCCGTACCAGCTTTTTCTCGCGCTGCCGTACGTGCTGACGCTGCTTGTGCTCGCGGGCACGCAGCGACGGGCTTCCGCGCCCGCATGGCTTGGGCGAGCCCTCGAGAATGATGCGCGGTAGGATGGCCTGTTTGCCCCGGCTCTCGCGCGGGCGCTTTTCCCGCAACGCTCTCACGTGTATTCCTGCGGTCTCCGTGAGAGCGTTCCCGTCACCGTGCTGCCAAGACAGCCGGCAGGGATGCTATTTCGCACCTCCGCACACGAGCGCATCACTGCGCCACACGGATCGCCACGCGGTGCTGTCTCGTGCCACGAGCTCGAGTTGCAGCGACCTGGCGCCCTCGCGCGCGATGGCAAGCCACGGCTGTCCCTGAATCATGAGCGCGGCCAGCAGGTCCCACGACTCGACGGTTTCTTCGTCGCCGGCAACGCGCGCCACGTAGCGGAGCTGCTCGCCTTCCATCACGACGAATCGCAATTCTTCGTGCGCGGCCGCCTCGACATTGCGTAATCGTGCCGCGCGCGCGACGACCACATCGGTCGCGGGCAGCCGCACGATCCACGCATCGCGCACGACCACGGGCAGGCCGCGAAATTCCATCGCTGCGCCGGTATCTGGGAGCGTATTGAGCGCCCGCCGGACGCGCACGACGACCCGTTGGGAATCGGCAGGGGAAAGCTCTTCGAGTGCATCGACGAGCACCGGATGGGCCTGCTGCGGTTCAAGCGCGAGACTCCAGTGCTCCGGCGCCCCGGTCAGTCGCAGACCAGCGCGCGCAGCGCACGGCGTGGCACGCAGGTCACGCACGGCGACCGCGGCGGCGACCGCATCGTAGCTGACGACACCCAGCTGAACAGGATGCGCGGTCGTGTCGCGCCTGAAGAGCAGGGCCTCCCCCGTCGCGGCGTTGGCGATCGCCAGCACCCCACCGACCGCGTCGGGCCACGGCGACATGCGCGCACGACCTGCAATGGCCGATGGAACGACCAACCCTGCGCTGTCTGGCGCCGGTGATCGGTCGGACGTCGCCGTCCCACATGCGGCGGCCCAGACGACAGCCGGAAGCACAAGGAACCGGGGCATCACCGGCGAGGCGGCAGGAATGGGCCACCCAGATCGAAGTGCCAGGCGTCGCGTCGGACGCCGGTCCGTGGATCCTTGAGCGGCTTGAATTGCAGCCGCGCCACGGGAAAGCGAATGTCGACAGCCACGGCGATGAGTCGCGCGTGATCTGCCGACACGAGATGGGCCATCGCGCGCCCCTGCCACACATGCCGATGCAGCCAAAGCCCGCCGTCCATGGCGTGGATCATGCCCTCCAGTCGCCGCTCGAACTCCATCCACGGCGGCACCTCCGGCCACCGCGGCTCCGGCAGCACTAGTTGCAGCCGATCAGCCCTTCGACCGTGGCCGGCGTGGCGGCCGCGACGGAGCCCTGGAACAGGGCACAGGTCAGGGGATATGACGACGGGTGCGTCGCCCGCGCCGACCACCCCGACGAGGTCGCATCGATGACGGTGAGTATGACGCCAGGCGAGGTGTTGAACGACAACTGGGTGACGATGGTCGCGTAGGCGGAGTTGTCGTAGAAGTAGGCTTCCTGCGCCGATGCAAGGTTGCGCAGGTCGGACTTCAGCGCCGCCGCATTCGCCTTGCCCTTGGTGTTCTGGAACTTCGGAATCGCGATGGCGGCCAGGATGCCGATGATCACGACCACGATGAGCAACTCGATCAGTGTAAAACCGCGGCGATGTGCGATCATGGTCGGTGGGCTGCAGGATGGCGCACTGATTGTGTCGCAGGTCACAGGAACGTGCGAAGACAGAACTCCCAATGCAGGACGGCTGGCCCATTAGGATAGCAACGCCGGGGCCACACCGTTTCATTAGTGGTAAACCTATAAACAACAACAGGTTGCCCCGCAAGGGATGCGGCTTCGCCGTCCTGGTGCCTGCCACGTTTCGCCAAATTCGTCGCAAGGTGCAACTGTACTGACCTCACGACTTGCTTTCGAGCCAGTTCTCGCCGATCCCGATGTCGACGACGAGCGGCACGTCAAGCGCAATGGCTGTGGTCATCTCGCGGTCGACCAACGCGCGCAGGGTTTCGATCTCTTCGGGCGGCACCTCGAACACCAGTTCGTCGTGCACCTGCAGCAGCATCGTGGCGGCAAGACCCGCGGTGCGCAGGGACTCGTGGATGCGAATCATTGCCACCTTGATGAGGTCGGCTGCCGATCCCTGGATTGGGGAGTTCTGCGCGGTCCGTTCGCCGAACGCGCGGATGTTGAAGTTCCTGTCCTGCAGTTCGGGGATGTAACGGCGACGCTTGAAGATGGTCTCCACATAGCCGCGCTGCTTCGCCTGCGCCACGGTGCTGTCGAGAAACGCGCGCACCCCGGCGAACCGCTCGAAATACGTGTCGATGAACAACTTCGCCTCGGCGTGCTCGATCTTCAGCTGCCGCGAGAGCGAATGCGCCCCCTGCCCGTAGATCGTGGCGAAGTTGATGGTCTTCGCGCGCGCGCGCATTTCGCCGGTGACCGCGTCCAGCGGGACGCCGAAGATCACCGATGCCGTCTGTCGATGGATGTCGCCCCCGGCCCTGAACGCTGCCACGAACGCCGGATCGCGCGACAGGTGCGCGAGCAGGCGCAGTTCGATCTGCGAATAGTCGGCCGCGAGGAGCTTCCATCCACGACCCGGAACGAAGCCGCGGCGAATCGCCTTTCCGAGTTCGCGGCGAATGGGAATGTTCTGGAGGTTCGGGTCGGACGAGGAGAGGCGTCCGGTGCTCGCCACGGTCTGGTTGAACGAGGTGTGCAGGCGCCCGGTCCGCGGATTCACCAACGCCGGCAAGGTGTCGAGGTACGTGTTCTCGAGCTTGGCCAGTTCGCGATACTCCATCAGCAGGGACGGCAGCGCGTGCCCTTCATCGGCCAGCTCCTGCAACACGGACGCGTCGGTGGAAGGCCCGGTGGCCGTCTTCTTCTTCACCGGAAGGCCGAGCTTGGTGAAGAGGATGTCGCGGAGCTGCGGGTTGGACTGAATGTTGAACTCCTGACCGGCCACCGCGTAGATCTGCAGTTCCACCGCGCCGCGTTCGCGGGCAAACCGTTCCTTCAGCGAGGCAAACCAGGGCAGGTCGATGGTGATGCCCGCCGACTCCATGTCGGCAAGCACGCCGACGAGCGGGAGTTCCACGTCATCGAGCAGCGCAGTCAGTTCGTGCTCCGCAAGACGCGGCGTGAAGATGGCGCGCAGCTGCAGGGCCACGTCGCTGTCGGCGCACGAATAGTCGCACGCAACCTCCACCGGCACTTCGTCGAACCCGATGGCGCTTTTTCCCTTGCCGCACACCTCGGAATAGTCCGTCATCGAACGGCCAAGAAACTCGAGCGCCAGGGCGTCGATGGCGTGGGATCGCCGGCCCGGGTCGAGCACATAGCTGGCCAGCATCGAGTCGAAATCGAGCCCCCGCAATGTCACCCCGGCCCGGCGCAACACCAGCAGGTCGTATTTGCCGTTGTGCGCCGTTTTCTTGACCGCCCCGTCCTCGAGCATCGCGCGCAGGGGCGCCATGTCGTCGCCGAGCAAGGGCGGCAAGTTGCGGATCCCCGCCGTCACGACGATGGGTACGGTATCGCCGAAGTCGAGGTTGCCCTGGCCCGCACGCTTGCCGCGGTGGGCGAACGGCAGGTAGTACGCTTCGCCGGGCGCGACCCCGATGGAGATCGACACGAGGTTTGCCCGCTGCGGAGTCACGATCGGCGGCGCACCGTCATCGAGCACCGTCTCGGTATCAACGGCAATGGTCCCGACCTCGCGACACCGCGTCACGAGCGCGTGCATGGCCTTGACGGTATCAACCAGCCGGTATCGTGCTTCGGGCGCCGGCGGATGGACGATGGCCGTGCTTGACGCTTCGCGCGGCACGTCGTCGCCCGCCGCTGCCACCTGCGCGCCGGCCTTGCGGGCGGCGGTGGTGAACTCGAGATGCACGAACAGGTCGCGCAGCTTCGCCCAGTCGGGCGGCTCGAGCGTCAGCTTGTCGAGCTCGAGTGCGACGGGCAGGTCCTCGCGGATGGTGACCAGCTCCTTGGAGAGCGTGCCGTTGGCACCGTACTCCTTCAGGGCGTTGCGCGCGCGCGTCAACGCGACCTCATCCACGTGCGCAAGGATGTTCTCGAGCGGCCCGTACGTGTTGATCAACTCCACGGCGCTCTTGTCACCGATGCCCTTGACGCCGGGTACGTTGTCCGACGAGTCGCCCTTGAGTGCAAGAAAGTCGACCACGCGCTCAGCGGGGACTCCGAGTCGTTCGGCGATGTTCTCCGTGTCGTACCACTTCTCGGTGGTGGCTCCCGGACGCCCGTGCCAGGGATTCAGGATCCAGACGCCCGGGCGCACAAGCTGTGCAAAGTCCTTGTCTCCCGACACCACCACGACGTTCACGCCGGCGGCAATCCCTTCGCGCGCCATGGTCCCGATGACATCATCGGCCTCGTAGCCCTCGAGCGAGAGGATCGGGATCTTGTAGGCCGCGAGTAATTCTTCGACGCGCGTCACGCCCTCATCGAAGTCGACCTGCTGTTCGGGCTCGAGCCGCTCGCGCGTGGCCTTGTAGGCGGGGTAGAGCTCGTGCCGAAACGACAGGCCCTTGTCGTGTACCCAGCCGAGGTACTCCGGCTTGTGCGTTTCGATGAGCTTGGTGATGAAATCGTTGGTCCCGCGGGCGATCGACGTATTTTCGCCGCGACTGCTGCGCAGTGGCTGCGCGCCGAGGGCAAAGAAGGCGCGATAGATCAGCGCGTAGCCGTCAACGAGAAAGAGG
>CAYHCW010000003.1:0-27844 GCA_964355025.1 uncultured Gemmatimonas sp.
AGGTTCGTCAGCACCACCAGCACCATCAGCCAGCGCACGGTGATGGGCACCACGCCAAACAGGTACAGCCGATCGTGCGGCCAAAGTGTCGCGTACGCAAGCATCACGCCCATCACTGCGGCCGACGCACCAATGAGTACGCCGTCACCCGGCACGAACAGGTGCAGGAACCAGCCGCCGAGGCCACAAAACAGGTAGAATCGCGTAAACTCACCCGGTGTCCATTGCCGTTCGACGCGCGGTCCAAACAGCCAGAGCGTGTACATATTGAGCGCCAGGTGCCAGAAGCTCCCGTGCACGAACATGTACGTGCCGATGGTCCACCAGGCGCTGCCGAGGTTCCCGAGGTCTCTCGAATGAAATCCGAGGCCTGCAAACATGTCGCCCGGGTTCACCACCGTGACCTGCAGGAAATACACGGCGATGTTGATGCCCAGCACCCACGACACCGCCACACCCATCTGGCGGGGCGGATGAAAATCGGTGGGCGGCGGCGCGGGGTGGCTCATCCTGGAAATATCGTCAGCGAAGACCCGCAGGCGCGGGAAGGCGCAGCGCCAGCCGGGTGTTGCCGTGCAGCGCCATCGCCTGCTCGAGCAGCGCCGACCAGCGACGGTCGAGCATTGGCGGCTCGCCCGTCAGGAACGGATGAATGAGCACCTCGGTCGCCGCGCTGATGGCGTGAACCTGTTCGATGAGCCGCAGCACCTGGCTGTCGAGTGTATCGTCCTTCGGACACAGCACCAGCGCGTGTGCGCACCCGGCCGCAACGGCCGCGGCTGCCGTTTCGATGGCGCTCGCTCGCATGCCATCGGGTCCGACGAAATCCACCGTGACCTGCACCAGGGCAAGATGAGGCGCCAACACGGCCAGCGCTTCGGGACGCTGCCCATCGCTGTCCAGCATCAAGGGCAACGCCGGCGTCGTGTCGCCGAACGCCGCGGTCAGGAAGTCCAGGTTTCCCAGTGGGTCGCGGCCGCCGATGGCGATGGAGTGAAATTTCGAGCGCGTCAGCTGTCTGTCAATTTCCTTCAGCAGCGCGGTCGACGTGTACATCGTTGCCGTCTCGGCTTCTCCGGCAAAACGCACGAACAACTGCCGGCGCCCTGCCCAGACACCCTGGGCCTGCACGGCCGCCGGCACGCCGGCCAGCGCAGCCGCGGCCATCCGTGGACTCGTCATCAGGACTTTCCTCCCTTCGTGTGCAAGGCCAACTGCACGATGCGTTCGCACAGTGCTGGAAATGAAACCCCGGCTGCCGCTGCCGCCTGCGGAATGAGGCTCAACTCGGTCATTCCCGGAAGGGTGTTCGCTTCCAGGCAGTAGAATCTTCCGTCGTCCGTCAGGCGGAAGTCAATGCGGGCGTACCCACTGAGCTTTAACGCGCGAAATGCCCGCCGCGCTTGCGACTGCGCCGTGGAGCTCTGCGATGAGCTCAGTCTGGCCGGGAATTCCTCGCGCGCCATCCCTGCGGTGTACTTGCATTCGTAGTCGTACAGTTCGTGCTGTGGAATGATCTCCCCCACGGGGAGCGCATCGTCGCCGAGAATGCCGACGGTCAGTTCCCGCCCCGGGATGAAGCGCTCAATCATCACTTCGTCGTCGTACAGCAACGCCTCCTCGACGGCGGCCGCCAGTCCGGCGGGATCATTGACCTTGGCCAGCCCGACCGTCGACCCCTGTTTCGATGGCTTCACGATCACCGGCCATCCCAGGGCCTGCTCCACTTGCTCTTCCGTGGCCGGGGCCATCAGCCAGTCGGCCGTCGTCACCCCGGCCGACCGAAACAGGATTTTCGACAGGTCCTTGTCCATGGCCAGCGCACTCGGCAGGTGACCACTCCCGGTGTAGCACACCTGGGCGGCATTGAGCATGGCCTGCAGGGTCCCGTCCTCCCCCTGGCCACCGTGCAGCGCCAGAAAAACGACGTCCGCCTCGCAGACTGCCGGCAGGGTCGTCAGGGCCGGGATCAACGGCGACTGCTCGAAGCGCCGCAACTGTTCGAGTGTCGGCGGTTCACGCTTCATCGCGTCGTGTACCAGCTCGGTGAACGCCATCTCGCTCAAGACGCCCAGCGCCGGGTCCAGTGGCGTCACCACATGCCCGTTGGCCCGGAGCGCCGCCACCACCCGCGCGCCCGAAGCCAGCGAGACGTCGCGTTCCGCCGAGGCGCCGCCCAGCATGACCGTGATCTTCATGCGGTCACCGGGCCATCAGGAAGTGCAGCAGGTCAGACCGCGTCAGGATGCCGGCAATCGTGCCCGCACGACGCACCAGCACGGCCGGGTTGCTCTTGCTCACCAGCTTCACGACGCTGTCCACCGACTGCCCATCGTCCACCACGGGAAACGGTGCGTCCATCACGTCGCCGACCGACTTGTCCAGCACCTTCGAGTCTTCGAGTCCCTTGGAGGTCAGCACGCCTTCGCTCACCGAGCCCACGCAGTTGGTGCCGTCCATCACCGGCAGTTGCGACACATCATGCAGGCTCATCAGCCGCAGCGCCTGCCGCACCGTCGCGCCGGCCGCGGTACTCACCACCAGCGGGGTCTCTCCCGTCTTGGCGCCCAGCAACTGACCCAGCGTCGCCTTCTCGCTGTCGAGCATCTGGTTCTCGCGCATCCACTCGTCGTTGTACAGCTTCGACAGGTAGCGTTCACCTGTGTCGCACAGAAAGGTCACCACCAGCGCGTCGGGGTCGTTCACCCGTCGCGCGACGTTCAGCGCCACATGGGTAATCAGGCCGGCCGACCCGCCCACGAACATCCCTTCCTCGCGTGTGAGCCGCCGCGCCATCGCGAAGGCGTCGCGGTCGCTTACCGTCTGGTACTCGTCGATGACGCTCATGTCGAGCGTGCCGGGCACCTTGTCCTGGCCAATGCCCTCCACCTTGTACGGCGCACCATCGACCGTGTTGGCTCCCTGGCTCCGCCAATGCTCGGCCAATATCGATCCCTGCGGATCGCCGCCGACGATCTGCACCTTGGGGTTCTTCGATTTCAGGTAGCGCCCCGTGCCGGTCAAGGTGCCGCCGGTGCCGGCCGCGCCCACGAAATGCGTGATCTTCCCGGCAGTCTGTTCCCACAATTCAGGCCCCGTCGTCGCAAAGTGCGCGTCCGGGTTGGCCTCGTTGTAGAACTGGTTGGCGAAGATCGCGTTCGGTGTCTCCTTGGCGATCCGCTTGGCCATCACCACGTAGTTGTCGGGATGGTCCGGCGGCACGGCGGTCGGTGTGATGATCACGTCGGCGCCGAAGGCCTTGAGCAATCGCACTTTTTCCTGCGACATCTTGTCGGGCATCGTGAAGATGCACTTGTAGCCCATCAGGGCGGCCGCGATCGCCAGCCCCACGCCGGTGTTGCCGCTCGTCCCTTCGACGATCGTTCCCCCCGGCTTCAGCGCCCCCGACCGCTCCGCCGCCTCGATAATCGGCAGTCCGATGCGATCCTTCACCGATCCGCCCGGATTGAAGAACTCGGCCTTGCCGTACACCGGGGTCACGATCCCCTTGGTGACGCGCGTCAGGCGAATCAGCGGCGTCCAGCCAATCGTCTGAAGAACGTTGTCGTATGGCTGGCGATGGCGCTCGTGCTCAGTCATGAAGAGATGCCCAGGTAGTTGGAGTGTCTGTGGTGTTCTGCAGTTCTCTGTAGTTCTCTGTAGTACTCTGTAGTACTCTGTCAGGCCCGCTTCGCATCCGCCACCAAGGTCGCGAGCCTGGCGAGCCCCTCGAGCGGCGTCATCTGGTTCGGATCGAGTGCCGCCAGCTGCTGCAGCAGCGGGTGCGGCGCGCCGGTGCTGAAGAGTCCGAGCTGCGGTGCTTCGGTCGCGGCTGGACGCGATGCCTTGGGCGCGTGCCCGGCCAGCGCCGCCGCGAGGTCCTCGCCCTCGAGCAGGCGCAGCAGCGCGCGCGCCCGGGCAATCACCGGCGCCGGCAAACCGGCCAGTCGCCCGACCTCGATGCCGTACGATCGGTCGGCGCCGCCCGGCTGCAGCCGGTGCAGGAAGAGGATCTCGTCCCCCACTTCCTTCACGACCACGTTATAGTTGCGTACTGATACTAATTCATCGGCCAGTTGCGTCAGCTCGTGGTAATGCGTCGCGAAGACCGTCTTGCACCCCACGCGGTCGTGCAGGTGTTCGCTCACCGCCCAGGCAATGCTCACCCCGTCCCACGTCGAGGTCCCGCGGCCGATCTCGTCGAGCAGCACCAGGCTGCGCGCCGTCGCCGTGTGCAGGATCGCGCTCGTCTCCGACATCTCCACCATGAAGGTGGACTGCCCGCGCACCAGGTTGTCGCTCGCCCCCACCCGCGTGAATACGCGGTCGGCGATGCCCACCCGGGCGCGCGATGCCGGCACGAAGCTCCCCATCTGCGCCATCAGCGCAATGAGCCCGATCTGCCGCAGGATCGTGCTCTTGCCCGCCATGTTCGGGCCGGTGAGGATGATCATCCGCGCATCGGCTGTCAGCGACACGTCGTTGGGGATGAACTGGTCGCGCGGCATCATGCGCTCCACCACCGGGTGCCGGCCGCCGATGATCTCCAGGGCAAAATCGTCGCTCATCTCGGGACGCACGTAGCCCTCGCGCGCTGCGGCGTCGGCCAGCGCCGCGAGCACATCCAGCACGGCGAGTGTTCCGGCCACGCGCTGCAGGCGCCCGATCTCCGCCCCCGTCTCCGCGCGCAATGCCTCGAAACGCTCGCGCTCCAGTTGCTCGGTGCGCTCCGTGGCGTGCAGCACCTTTTCCTCGAATTCCTTCAGCGCCGGCGTCACGTAGCGCTCCGCGCCCGTCAGCGTCTGTCGCCGCTGGTAGTCCGCCGGCACCAGGGCCTTGTTGGCATTCGTGATCTCGATGTAGTACCCGAACACGCGGTTGTAGCCGACCTTCAGCGAGTTGATGCCGGTCCGTGCGCGCTCTTCCGCCTGCAGTGCGGCAATCGCATCCTTGCCGCCCGCAGCGATGGCGCGCAGGTCATCGAGGGCGGCGTCGACGCCCACGGCGATCGTCTCGCCGTCACCGATCGCGAGCGGTGGCCGTGCCACCAGCGTCGTCGTGATCCTGGCGGCCAGCGACGACGCATCGTCCCACGTCTCGCGCACCGTCGCCAGCAACCCGGCCGCACTCACCCGCGTCAGCGCCGCGTGCACGGCCGGCAGCCGGCAAAGCGAATCGCCCAGCGCGCGCAGGTCGCGCGGCGTCGCCCGGCCGGCGGCCGTCTTTCCCGACAACCGTTCCACGTCGCGCACGCCGTCGAGCGCCGCGCGCAGCGCCGTGCGTGCCGTCGTCTCGTGCACCCACGCACCCACCGCGTCCAGTCGCGCGTCAATCGCCGCGCGCTCCGTCAGCGGCGCGAGCAGCCACTGGCGCAGGGCGCGCGCGCCCATCGGCGTCTGCGTCCGGTCGAGCACGCTCAGCAGCGTGCCGGCCGTGTCGCCCCCGCGCAACGATTCCACCAGCTCGAGGTTGCGGCGCGTCATTTCGTCGAGCGGCATCGTGCCACCCGGCCGCTCGAGCAGCGGGCGCGCAAGATGCGGCACTCCACCAGGCTGCAACTCGCGCAGGTAGCGCAGCAGCGCCCCGGCGGCGCCCAGCGCCACGCCATCTTCGGCGCCCACGCCAAATCCCTCGAGCGACTGCACGTGGAAGTGCTGCGACAGCGCGTCACTCGCCAGCCCCGCGTCGAACTCCCACGCGTCGCGTTCGGTCAGCAGCACATCCAGCCCGCGCAGGGCGTCCTGCGACGCCCGGTCGCCGGCCACCACCAGCACTTCACGCGGCGTCAGTCGGCCAAAGATGGCGCTCGCATCGCCGCGCATCCCGTGCACCAGGCGAAACTCGCCCGTCGACAGGTCGGCCGCGGCCACGCCAAGGTGCGTGCCGTCCACGCGAACCGCGCACAGGAAGTTGTTCCGCGTCCCGTCCAGCAGGTCATCGCTGTAGGCTGCTCCCGGCGTGACCGTCTCGATGACCGCGCGCTTGACGATCCCCTTGGCCAGCTTGGGATCCTCCACCTGCTCGCAGATGGCGACGCGAAATCCCTGCTGCACCAGGCGGCGCAGGTAGTCACCCGCCGCCTTCACCGGCACGCCGGCCAGCGGCACGCCATCGCCACGGCTGGTCAGCGTCAGACCCAGTACGCGCGCCGCCGTCTCGGCGTCCTCGAAGAACATTTCGTAGAAGTCACCCATGCGGAAGAACAGGATCGCGTGCTGGTGCCGCGCCTTGATTTCCCGGTACTGCTGCATGAGAGGGGTTGTCTGGTCGCGGCTCACCGCTTCTCCGCTTCCACGATCATCGCCTTCGAGCGCCTGGAGCTGAGGCGCTGGGCCACGTCGGCGGCCTCCGCACGCGTTGCGTAATGTCCGACGCGCACCCGCCACGGCTTGGTCGGGGTCACGCGCGCGTCCAGGCCACGCGCCTTGAGCGTTCGCACCAACGCCTGTGCACTGCCGCGATCTCCATAGGCAGCGACTTGCACCGACCACTTGCCGTTCGCAGCCGTCCGCCGACTGCTGTCCGGCTTCGCGGTCGCGCTCGCGATCGTCTTTCCACTATCAACCAGCGTCGTGGCCGCTCCGCAGGAGCGGGCGTAGTACTCAATCTGGTTGACAAGCTCTACGTCCCCCGCCACCGCCAGGCGCTGCGCTTCGCGCAGCGCAACGCACGCTTCCGTGGGCTTCGCATCCTCGATCAGCAGGCGCGCCGTCCAGTAGCGACCCGCGGCCCGGGCCGGGGCGTCGGGATGCTCGCGCGCCAGCTGATCCAGGTGGCGCAGGGCCGCCACGCGATCACCGCGCGTGAACTCCAGTTGTGCCAGCCGCAGCAGCGCATCGGCTGACCGTGGTGAAAATGGAAACTCGATCGCCACCCGCAACAGGTCGGTCCGTGCCGCTTCGCCATCTTCGGCGAGCACGCCGCGCCAGTACAGTGCCTCGGCGTACGCCGGGGAGTTCGGGGCGGCCACGCCAAGCATGGAATCCACCACCGCCCGTCCGGCCTTTGCCTCGCCGTCATTCACCAGCCGGCGCGCGCGTGCAAACGCGTCGCCCGTTCCCTGCGCGAACGCCCGGGACGAAAGCACGACGAGGAGGAAAAGAAGAGTTCTCAATGCGCCCATTGGTTGTCTGTCGTACTCTGTGGTTTTCTGTCGTACTCTGTCGTTCTCTGTCTCACAGACACAACGCCAGCACCAGCCCTTCCACCACCTGCTCTTCCGACGACGACTTGGTGTCCTTCAGCGCCAGGTCGGTCAGCAGCAACAGGTCGAGGGCGCGATCACAGCGCGCCACGTCCCACTGCGAGAGCACCTTCATCCACTGCTGGATGGCCTCGCCGTACGGACGCCCGGTGAACGCGCCGCCTTCCTTGAGTACGGTGAAGTACTCGCGGGACAGCATGCCCTGGTTCATCCCGCCGGCGCGCGCCGCTGATCCCCAGGCGAGCGCGAAGGCCTGCACCGTCAGCGCGATCACGACCGAGACGCCGGAATTCTTTGGCTGCGCCATCACCCGCGACAGCATGGCCATCGCCCCCGCCGCGTTGCGCATCGCCACGCAATCGAGGAGATCCGCCAGTGTCTCGCCGTGCCGGATGCCCACCACCGCCTGCACCGCCGCTTCGTCGATTGGCGCGCCATTGGTGTAGCTCAGGAGCTTGTCCAGCTCGCCGGCCAGCTGCGCGAGGTCGTTGCCCACGTGCGTCGCCAGCAGTGAAGCGGCGCTGTCCTCGATGCTGCCGTGCAGCACCGTCTGCAGGTAGTGCGCCATCCACTTCAGCACCTGGTCGTCGCTGAGTGACTTGAACTCCACCGTGGTGCTGCGCGTAAGCCAGCTCTTTTCCGGGGATTCGCCGGCGGGCACCATCAGCACGAGTACGGTGTCGCGCGACGGCGTGTCGAGGTACGTATCGAGCACGTTCATTGGCGCCTTCTTGAGCGCCGGCGCATCCTGGATCACCGCCACGCGACGGTCGGCCATCATCGGCAGCTGCTCCAGCACGCTGCGCAGTCCGGCCGCATCGAGGTCAGCGCCCCGCCGCACGTCAATGTTGAACTCACGCATCGCCGGGTCGACCGCGCGCGCCAGGAGCTGCCGCAGCAGGTCTTCCTTCAGGAATTCCTCATCGCCGTGCAGCACATATACCGGGTCGAGAGACCCGGCATCGACGGCGTTCTTGAGGGTGCGTGCGGTGGCGGCCGGCATCGGGGAGAATTATACCCCGCCGGCGCCTACCCTGCCGACCTATCGGGCCAGGAACCTCGCCAGCTGCAGACGCTCTGGCGGGATCGCCAGGCGCTCGAACAAACGCTCCCGAAAACCGGCCGATGGCTCGATGCTCGGGAGCGCCTGCAGCGCCAACAGCGAGCGTCGCATCCAGACGTCACGTGTTGCGCAGGATGGGCAGCCACTCACATGCTCCTGCATCGCACGGACGGTCTCCTCGGCGAGAAATCCGTCCACGAACTCGGCGTGCTGGCGCCGAAACTGGCGGCAAGAACAGGAAGAGCGGCAAGGCATCGACCACGATACCCGCCGCCCCACCCAAGGTTCCACCTATCTAGCCCCTAGCCCCTAGCTCCTAGCATCTAGCATCTAGATGACCGGCCCCAGTATTTCCGCAAACGCCGACCGCGCCCGGTTCAGCCGCGACTTCACGGTGCCCAGGTTGCACCTGGTCAGCTCGGCAATCTCCTCGTACGAGCGCCCTTCGAGCTCACGCAGGATGAAGACCTGCCGGTGGTGCACCGGAAGACGACGAACGGCCGCATCAACCAACTCCCGCAGGTGCCGGCGATCAAAGGCGTCGTCTGGCCTGGCGGTCGGATCCTCGAATTCCAGCGGACGGTCCTCGTCTTCCCATCCCGACGTCATCGTCTGGAAGAGAACCAGCGGGTTGCGCGCCCGGTTGCGGAGTTCGTTCTTCGCCAGATTCGACGCAATCGTGTAAATCCACGTCGAGAACTTCTTGCTCCGGTCAAACCGGGCCAAGTGTCGGTAGACGCGCACGAAGACCTCCTGCACCAGGTCCTCCGCCCGCTCCCGGTCACCCACCGTCCGGTACACGAAGTTCAGCAATCGAGACTGGTAACGCTCAACGATCAGGTCGAACGCCCGGCTGGCGCCCCCCAGATACGAGGTGACCAGCTGGTTGTCGTCGAGATCCTGGAGCTCCGCACGCCCCATCGGTCTGGACGGCTGGAGCTTGAGGGCCGTCTGTCGCATCTACTCCTCCCTGTGGCACAAGGCCATCGTCTACCCGATGAGTAGTGCAGGGATCATACCATGTGAAACTGCAGGGCAAGAGAAAGGCAAGCTGTTGAAAATCAACAGCTTGCCGAAAAATATGACCGCAGGAATCGTCCGACTGGCGAGAAGGTAGTGTCCTTTTCTCAGGACATAGGCCTCTCCACCCAGGCCCCCTCACCCCCTCCGCACCCCTCACCTGCACCCCGCACTCCGAACTCCTCGCCCAGATTCTACCCCCCGCAGTAAAACCCCGCCACATACAAGAGCCCCAGCATCGTCTTCATATCCTCGATCTCACCCGCCCGGACCATCTCCAGCGCCCGTGTCATGGCCACCGGGAACGGCTCCACGTACTCATCGGCATCAAACTCCGTTTCCTCGCGGATAATGCCATGCGCCGCAAACAGGTGCAGGCGCTCATCGGTGAATCCCGGGGTCGTGTACGCGGAAAGCAGCGGCTCGAGGGAAGTCGCTACGCATCCGGTCTCTTCGCGCAGTTCACGCGCCGCGCACTCCGCCGGCGTCTCGCCGGAATTGGGTCGACCGGCGGGCAGTTCATACAGGTAGGCGTTGGCGGCGTAGCGATACTGCCGGATCAACAGCAGTTGCGGGTCGGGGCCGTGGGGATCACTCAGGAACGGCACCACGACGCTCGCCCCCGAATGGCGAATGATCTCCTGTTCGCCAATGTGACCGTCGGGAAACCGCACCTGATCGACGTTCAATGTCACGATACGCCCCGTATGGATGCGCTCGCTGCTGACCATTCCGGTCGATTCCGTCATGCGTGCTCTCCGTCATCAGCCTGTGTCACCGAGAGTGCGCCGAGGTCCAGCGCGGCCAGGGGTCCTTCGATCGCATCTGCATCACCCACCGCGACGATCTGCAGCGCCTCCGGGTGCAGGTGTGCGCGCGCGGCGGCCAGCACATCGGCAGCTGTGACCGCCGCAATGCGCGCGCGATACGTTTGAAAATAGCTGTCGTCCAGTCCGTACACCCCCGCCATCGCCAGCGCCGAAGCCACCGCACCCGTCGTCTCGTACCGGATGGGAAAGACGCCTTCCAGGTACTTGGTCGCCAGTTCCAGTTCGTCCGTGCCGACCTCCGCGTCGCGAATGCGGTCGATTTCCAGCAGGATCTCGCGTACCGCGGAGTCCGTCACCTCGGTCTTCACGGCCGTCCCCACGACGAACGGTCCCGCCGCGCGACGCCAGTCGAAGGCCGAGTGCGCGCCGTACGTGTAGGCGTGCACCTCGCGCAGGTTGAGGTTGATGCGCGACGAAAACAACCCGCCCAGCACGGCGTTCAGCACGACGGCCGCAAAGAAGTCGCGGTGTACGCGCGGCAGCCCCACGTGCCCAAGCCGCAACTCCGACTGCGGCGCATCCGGCTTGGCCACCACGTGTACGCGAGTCACCCGCGACCCCTCACTCACCACCACCTCCGTCATCTTCCTCACCGGCGGCGACCACGTCCCGAACCGCAACTCCACCAGGTGGTGCAC
Organism: uncultured Gemmatimonas sp.; assembly: GCA_964355025.1. Taxonomy (GTDB): domain Bacteria; phylum Gemmatimonadota; class Gemmatimonadetes; order Gemmatimonadales; family Gemmatimonadaceae; genus PNKL01. Next base: position 10,756 of record CAYHCW010000003.1, read on the forward strand.
GCGCTCGGGGGTCACATCGCCCGTCACGATGATCGTCGTCGTGGCCCCGCTGTACCTGGCCTCGTGCCAGGCTCGCACCGCTGCGGCGTCGAACGTCCGCACGGACGACCGCGTGCCGCCCGCCGACAACGAGTATCGCGACGATGCGTCGTAGACCGCGCGCGCAAAGCGTTCGTCGGCCAGCCCACGGGGCTCCACGCGCTCCTGCAACAACTCGGCGAGGCGCTCGGCCTTCAATCGTTCAACATCCCCCTCGGCAAACCGCGGCGCCATCAGCACGTCGGCCAACAGGGCCAGCGCGGCGTCCAGTCGCGCCGGGGTTACGGTCAGCTGGACGCTCGCGTCATCCCATCCGGCACCACTCTCAATTCCGGTCCCCAACCGCTCAAATGCCTCCGCGAGCGCCGGTCCGTCGCGCTCGGCCGCACCCTCGGCGAGCGCCGATGCGGTGAGCGTGGCCATCCCTTCGCGGCCCCGGGCATCGCCCCCCGCTCCGGCATCGACGACGGCAAGGATGCTCACCAACGGCAGGCGCGACATCGGGGCAACGACGACGCGCAGGCCATTCCCCAGCACGAACCGCGTCGTTGACGGAAACTCATAGGCGCGCGGTGCGCCGGGCTGCGGTCGCAGGGAACTGGTCACGCGCCCGCCTCGGCCAGTCGTGGCACGTACACCAGTGATGCCCGGTTGTCCTCGCCAAGGAACTCGTGCGCGAACGCCGTCACGGCTTCGGCCGACACGGCGCGATAACGATCCAGTTGTTCGTTCACGAGCGCCGGATCCCCAAACAGCGTCGCAAACTTCGAGAGCGCATCGGCCCGGTCACCCGCCGCCTGCATCGACGACACGTAGTCGGTCTCGATCAGCGCCAGCGCGCGCTCCACTTCGTCGGCGCGCACTCCCTCGGCGCGCAGCCGGTCAATTTCCTCGACGACCGCCTCCTCGAGAGTCGCGGCATCCGTCCCCGGCCGTGCGGTGGCATCGACGACGAACAAGTCGGCGCCCTTGGCCAGGTCCCACGTGAACGCGCTCACCTCGCTCGCCACCTCGCGCTCGCGCACGAGGGCGCGATACAGCCGGCTTCCGCGGCGCTGGCCAAGCACGGCCGCACACACGCTCCCGGCGTAGTAGTCGTCCGAACCGAAGACGCTCGTGCGAAACGCGAGAAAGAGACGCGGCAGCATCACGTCGTCTTGCACCACCTCGCGCTTCCACCCTCCGAATGCGCGCGGCAGTTCCATTGAGGGCAGTGGCGGGCGCCCGGCCCCGCGCGGAATCGCCGCGAAATGCCGCTCCACCATCGCCCGCGCGTCACGCTCGTCGAAGTCACCGGCAATCGTCAGGACCGCGTTGTCCGGGGTGTAATACGTGCGAAAGAACCCGGCCACGTCATCGAGGCTCGCCGCCGCCAGGTCTTCAAACGACCCGATGAGCGAGTGATGAAACGGGTGCGATGGTGGAAAGCAGAGCGCCGGCAGCCGTTCCCACCACGTGCCGTAGGGCTGGTTGTCCACCGACCAGCGGCGCTCGTTCATCACCACGCCGCGCTGCGTGTCGAGCTTCTCCTGGGTCATGGCGCCCAGCAACGCTCCCATGCGGTCGGATTCCAGCCAGAGCGCAAGCTCCAGGTGGTGCGACGGTACCGTCTCGAAATAGTTGGTGCGGTCGAGCCACGTCGAGCCGTTCAGCGTGCCGCCGGAGCGCTGCACCAGCTCGAAGTGCTCGTTGGCCCCCACGTGCTCGGATCCCTGAAACAGCATGTGCTCGAACAGGTGCGCAAAGCCGGTGCGCCCCTCACGCTCGTTCGCCGAGCCCACGTGATACCAGAGGTTCACGGCCACCACCGGCGCCGAATGATCCTCGGACAACGTCACGAGGAGCCCGTTCGGCAGGCGATACGAAACCACGGGGATGCGCATGCGGCTTATCCGAGGGAGAGGCGCGTGCCCGGCGTCGGCATGTGCACGCGATATCCGCGCGCGCGCAGCTGCTCGCCGAAGGCATCCTGTGCCGCGGGCTCGCCGTGCACCAGGAAGACGTCCTTCAGCCGTGGCGACTTGGCGCGCACGGCCTGCAGCCAGGCGGCGAGCTCCGTCCGGTCGGCGTGCGCGCTGTATCCGTTCAGCACCGCCACCTGCGCCCGCAGGGGTACCTCGACGCCGAACGCCTTGATCGTCGGCCGGCGTTCGACGATGCGTCGCCCCAGTGTATGCTGCGCCATGAAGCCGACCACCAGGATCGTGTTGCGCGGGTTCGACGCTCCCTGCTGCAGGTGATGCAGGATGCGTCCCGACTCCGCCATTCCCGACGCCGAAATGATCACCATCGGCCCCGACGACTGCGACAGGGCCTTGGAGTCCTCGACCTTCGGGGTGTAGTGCAGCATCGGAAACTGAAAGAGCGACGTGCCGTTGTGATGCCGCACGAACGACTCGGTCGTGTCGAAGATGTCCGCATTGTGCTCGAACACCTCGGTGGCTTTCGTCGCCAGGGGACTGTCGATGTAGATCGGAATCCGCGGAATCTCGCCGGCATCGGCCAGTTGGTGCAGGTCGTACACGAGTTCCTGCGTGCGTCCCACGGCAAAGGCCGGCACCAGCACGCGACCACCGCGCGCCGCAGTCTCCCGCACCACGCGGGCAAGCTCGGCGCGCGCGCCCTCCACGGACTCGTGATCGCGATTGCCGTACGTCGATTCCATCAGCACCCAGTCCGCATCACCCGGCGGCGACGGATCCCGAATGATGGGCAACCCCGAGCGCCCGATGTCGCCGCTGAATACCAGCCGCTTTACATGCTCCCCGTTTACGACTTCGAGCGTGATGGAGGCCGAGCCCAGGATGTGGCCCGCTTCGGAGAAGGTCACGAACACCCCGGGCGCCACCTCGAACCGCTCCTCATAGGCGTGTGGCACCATGAGTTCGATCGCCCGGGTGGCATCGCGCATCGCGTACAGCGGCTCGAAGTGTTCGCGCTTGTGCCACGCCAGATGCTCCGCGTCCTTCTCCTGAATGAACGCCGAATCGGCCAGCATCGGCGAGCAAAGGTCGCGCGTCGCCCGTGTGCAGTGGATCGCCCCGGCATATCCCTCGCGTACCAGCAGCGGCAGCCGGCCCGAGTGATCGATGTGCGCGTGCGACAGGATGATCGCGTCGATCTCGTGGATGGGCACCGGCAGGGTGAGGTTCTTCTGCTGCACCTCGCTTCGCCTGCCCTGAAACAGGCCGCAGTCAAGCAGGAACGTGCGGCCGTGCGCCTGCACTACGTGGCACGATCCCGTGACTTCGCGGGCCGCTCCCTGGACGGTCAGTTGCATGGCGCGAACCCGGCGTCAGGTTGTGTCAGCAGTGGCCCGTCGCTGGAAGACCACCGTGATGCGCTGGTCATCCTGCGTCATCAGGGCGGGTTCCCAACCGGCGCGACTGCGTTCGTTCAGCAGGTCGGTCAGCGCATCTTCATCGTCGCGCACGTGGCTCGCGAGTCGCAGGATCACGGCTTGGTATTCTTTCATGTCCGCGAAGATACTAGCTTTTCCACCCATGGTCACCTCCCCGACGCTGCCCGGTCTCACGGTCATTGAGCATCCGCTCATCCAGCACAAGCTGTCGTTCCTGCGCGACCGCTCCACGCCCACCAAGGTCTTCAAGGAACTCGTCGACGAACTGGCCATGCTCATGGCGTTCGAGGCCACGCGCCACCTGCCCCTCGAACCCGTGACCATCGAGACGCCGCTCGAGACCATGCAGGCGCAGCGGCTTGCCGGGCATGGACCCGTGCTCGTGCCAATCCTGCGCGCGGGCCTGGGCATGGTTGACGGCATTCGCGCCCTCATGCCGTCGGCACGGGTGGGGCACATCGGGCTGTATCGTGATCACGAGACGCTCAAGCCCGTCGAGTACTACTTCAAGGTGCCCCCCGACCTTGGTCAACGGGATGTTTTCGTGCTCGATCCGATGCTCGCCACCGGCGGTTCGGCCGCCGATGCCATCACGCAGTTGAAGCAGGCCGGCGCTCGCCGCTTGCGGTTCATGTGTCTCGTCGCGGCTCCCGAAGGTGTCGCACACCTGCACACCGCGCATCCGGACGTCCCCATTTTCGCCGCCGCGCTCGATCGAGAGCTCAGCGCGATCGGCTACATCCTGCCCGGGCTTGGCGATGCGGGTGATCGGTTGTTTGGGACGAAGTAGCCAAAGTGCAGGGAGCACAGGCACAGTGGAGGAACAGGAAGCGGCAGGGTGAAGTGAAGGGTGCGGAGACTTCCTCCGCACCCTGTTCTTTGCACCCCACCGTGCCGCTGCCCCTGTCCTCCACTGTGCCTGTGTCCCCTGCACCCTGAGGCGCCGTGACGCCTCAGGGTGTTTGCGCGTCTTTGGCTCGGAGACACGTGCTCTTGTTCGCACTCACGTGCGGCTCTATCTTGCCGCACGCCGCGAAACTCATTTCCGCCAGTTGACCGCGACGCGCCGCCACCCCAATCGATGCTCATTAATCTCGTCCCGGACTTCTTCACGGTCCTGCAAAGCACCGATCCGGTCGCGGCGTACCAGCGATACTTCGAGACGCATCGCCCTCTGCTCGAGGCGTACTGGCACAACTACGTCCTCGATCCCAGCGGCCCGCACTTTCTCGACGTCGTGCGCGAGGCGGTCTACGCCGATCGCGACGACCTGCGTGCAATGCTCGACCGCGTCGACGTCGCGGCGCTCGCCCGGTCGGCCGAACAGCAGTGTGCGGCGCTCTTTGAGGCCGACTCGCGTGTTGACGTGGTCCTGATGGTCGGCGTCGGCGGTGCCAACGCCGGCGAACTCGTGGTCAACGGCAAGGGCATTGCCTTCGCCTGCCTCGAGCACTTCACCGGCGTCGCCAACACGTCAACCCGCGGCCTCGGCCTCGAGCCGGAACTGCTGCCCATGTGGCTGTCGCACGAGCTGGCGCACGCCGTGCGGTACACGTCGCCGCTCAGCCGCAGCGCCATGAGGCAGTTCGTCGCCGACCAGGGCGGCTACTACTCGTACTGGGAAACGGGACGGCATGTGCCGCTCCGCGAGCATCTCGTCAATGAAGGGCTCGCCGTGCAGGCCGCTCGCCTGCTCAGCCCCGGCCACGCGCCGTGGGAGTACTTCGGTTTCCAGCGGCGGCAGTACGTGCGCACGCGCGAAATGGAGCCAATCCTCTTCCGCTCGGTGGCCGAAGAACTCGGCAGCTCAGCGCTCGGCCTGCGCCTGCGCTGGTTGTCGGGCGGCATGAGCGATGACGCGCGCACCGTCGACCGCTACGTCATTCCCGAACGCGCCGGCTACTTCCTCGGCGCACGCCTCGTCGAAGACGCAATCACCGAGCACGGCGTGGCCAAGTGCCTGCGGATGTCGGCCGAGGAACTGCTCGGCATGGCGCCGGCCGAAATGGTGGTGCGCACAGCGTAGGAGCAGGAGAGGACGCTAGCACCTAGCACCTAGCACCTAGCATCTAGTATCTAGCACCTGTCTTCTATTTCCCCACACAAAACGTCCGGAACACCCGTTCCAGCACGTCTTCCACGTCCACCGCGCCAATCAGTTCCTCCAGCGCGGTGACCGCACCGCGCAAGTGCGTTGCCGCCACTGGCGCCGGCAGCGCCGCCAGCGACCACGCCGAGCGGAACGCGCGCAGTTCCTGTCCCGCCCGTTGCAGCCCCGCCACATGCCGCGCCCGGGTCACCACCGGCGTTTCCTCATCGGGTGTCGCCATGCGCGACGTCACGACGTCACGGATGGCCACGCGCAAGTCGTCCAGCCCTTCGCCGGCGACGGCACTCACCTGCACGGGACCTGCCCCCAGACTCCCGTCCTCGGTTCGCCGAGAGCGCCCGGATCCCAGGTCTGTCTTGGTGAGCACCGGCAACACCACGCCAGCCGTCAGCCCGCGTACAATCCCGATGGTGCGTTCCAGGCCCGCGAGATCATCGGCACACGCCAGCACCACGTGCGCCTGCGCCACGTAGCGTTCGCTCACCTCGATGCCCAGTCGCTCCACCACGTCCGTGCCGTCGCGCAGGCCGGCGGTATCGACCAGCCGCAACGGATACGGCACGTCATCCACCAGCACCTCCACGGCGTCACGCGTCGTGCCCGGATGTTCGCTGACCAGCACGCGCGATTCGCCAACCAACGCGTTCAACAGCGAGCTCTTGCCGACGTTCGGGGCACCGGCCAGCACCACGAGCACCCCCTCACGTCCAAGCGCCGCCGCGGGCAAGGTGGCCAGCAGGCGGTCCACCTGGGCAATGGCCTCGTCACATCCCGCGATGACGCGCTCGCGCGGTATCGTGCCGTCGTCTTCTTCCGGAAAATCGATCTCATAGGCAATCAGCGCGTCCACCTGGAGCACCGCGTCGCGCAGTGCCGTCAGGCGCCGCGACAGCGCCCCGTCGAGCTGTCGCACCGCCGCGCGATGCGCGGCGCGCGACCGCGCCTCGATCAGGTCGGCCACGGCCTCGGCTTGCAGGAGATCAAGCTTGCCGTGCAGCACCGCACGTTCCGTGAACTCACCCGGCAGGGCGGGACGCGCCCCTGCGCTGACGCACGCGGTCATCACGAGGGCGCTCACCAGCGCGCCCCCGTGCACTGCGAACTCCACGACGTCTTCGCCCGTGTACGAGTGCGGCGCCTCGAACCACGTCACAAGCCCGTGGTCAATTACCACTGCCGCATCAGCGGCGGCGTGAATCGTCGCGAGCGTGGCCACGCGCGGCACTGCTGGCATCAGCGTGCACACCCGCCGCGCGACCTCCAGCGCCTGCGCGCCACCCAGCCGCACAATTGCAATCGCTCCGCGTCCCGGCGCTGTGGCAATTGCAACGATGGTATCAGCTCTCATTGGCTCGTCATTCTGGATTACTCACCACGGACGCACGGAGGAAACGCTGAGGGCCACAGGGTTTGACTTGTAATAAGTACAAGGGGCCCCGGCGGATAGTCTCGTCCGCCGAGCCCCCGTAAAGTTGTTGCAGTCTCCGTGTCCTTCGTACTACTCCGGTCTCCGTGAGAGCCCAGAACACCAATCTCCGCTAGGTCGCCTTCGTTGTCTTTGCCCGCTCGTTGGCAATCAGCCACTGCTGCGGCAGCGCCGCGATGTTCTGGATCGTGTAGTACAGGTTCAGCCCCGACGCGAAGTTGATCAGGAAGAACGTCATCATCGCCGGCATGATGTACGCCATCATCTTCGCCTGCGGATTCGGCGGTGCGTTGCGCATCCCCATCCAGCTCAGCACGTACATCGACGCGCCCATCACGAGGGGGAGGATGTAGAGAGGATCCTTGAGCGAGATGTCCGGCAGCCACATGAAGGAGACGCCGCGAAACTCGATGGTGTTCTGGAACACGAAGAAGAGCGCAAACAGGATGGGCATCGGCAGCAGCATCGGCAAGCAGCCAAGAATCGGGCTCAGCGGGCTCATGCCGTGCTCGGCGTACAGCTTCATGATTTCCGCCTGCTGCTTCGGCGGGTCGCTCTTGTACTTGGCCTGCACGGCCTGCAGCTCCGGCTGGATGCGCTGCAGCTTCATGCTGGCGCGCATCGCCTTCTGGTTCAGCGGCCACATGGCCAGCCGAATGGCGACGCCAAAGATCACCAGCACCCAGCCGTAGTTCAGCTGCGTGGTGCGCTTCATCCAGAGCAGTGAGCGCATGACGATGGTCGCGAAGGGCTGCACGACGCCCTGCATGAAGCCGCCATACGGATTCGCATTCTCGAAGTCCCGCCCGAGCGCGCGCATCCGCTGCCACTCCTGCGGTCCGGCATACATGTCAAATGAGGTCGTGCCGTTCGTCAGTGGCAGCACGGCCGTGGCATGGCTGCGTGTGGCCATCTTCGATGTGCGCGCGCCTCCCTCGAACTTCACCTCGGCGATCGTCGGCGCCTTTTCGTTCGTCAGCAGTCCGACGAGGAAGTACTTGTTCTTCGCGATCGCCCAGAACATCGGGCCCGCCTCGAGGCGCTGCTCGCCGGGATCCAACTTGCCGAACGGAATGCCTTTCGACCCACCGCGCTGCGGCTTCACGGCATAGGCCAGTGCGCTCAGGTCACCCACGGTGTCGCCTTCCTGCGACACGAATCCGGTGGGCAGGTCGACCAGCAGAAACGCCGGGGCGGCGGCACCCGCCACCGTCGCCGTCACGGTGCCGAGGTAGTTGTCCGGCGTCATCGCGTATTTCAGCGTGATGTCGGCCGGGCCGCTTGTGCCGTGGAACGAAACCGCCTGGCCGCCATTGGCCGCCACGCTGCGCGTCGCCGCGAAGGCGACCTTCGACACGTCGATCGTGTCGTTCCCCGACAGGATGCGATAACGCAGCAGCGGCTCGCGCGCCTGATGAATGCGCGCCACGCCCCTGATGGATCCAAGACTATTGAACCCAAGCACTTCCACGTCGAGCGGTGCGGCACCCATCGTGGAAAACCGGGTATGGCTGACCGATGTATTGACCGTCAGTGTTTCGGCGGCCACCGGCGCGGCAGCGCTGTCGGATCCGCGAATGCTGACCCCGGGAGTGGCCGCGGGCGTGACCGCCGAAGTACCGGCAGCCTGTCCGGGTTCGGCTGCACGGGTCGCCGCGTTGGTGCTGTCCGTGGCGAGGCCCGCGATTGCGGCCGGCGCCGGCACTGGTTTCGCGCGCGGAAAGAGCCACGGAGTGGCCACAACGACCACTCCCGAGAGGGCAAAGGCGAGAAAAAGGCGCTTATCCATCGATTAGTTGCGAGCTCTCATCAGGGAACCGGATCAAAACCGCCCGGCCGGAACGGATGACATCGTGCGATGCGTTTTGCGGCAAGCCATCCGCCACGCAAGGCGCCGTACTTCTCCAGCGCTTCGATGGCATAATGGGAACAGCTTGGATAATAGCGGCACGACGCCGGCAAGTGGGGCGAGAGGACCACCTGGTATCCGCGTACGAACAGGATGACCAGCTGTTTCACTGCGCGTCCCCGATCGCCCTGCTTGGCAACTGCGGCATCACCCGTTGCAGCGCGGAACGCAGCGTCTCGTGACTGGCGGCATACGCGCCCGGCGTCGCACGAATCACCACGTCGCATGCCGCGAGCGCCGGCAGCACGTCCCGCCGCGCCAGGTCCCGCAGGCGGCGCTTCACCACGTTGCGCTCGACCGCCGTGTGCCCGAAGCGCGGCACGATGACGCCAATCCGCGCATGTGCAAGAGGGGAAGCGAGATATCGCACCTCGAGCTGAGCGGTGCGCACTCGCTTCCCCTGAAGACGAACGGCTTCAAGATCCCGCTCTCGCGTCAGGCGCGACGCGCGCGAGAAGCGCAGGCGGTTAGACGCCGGCGTACTTCGACGGGAGTTTCACGGTGAGGCTCTTCCGCCCCTTCTTGCGACGGCGGCTGAGCACCTCGCGTCCCCACTTCGTCTCCATCCGCGCACGAAACCCGTGCGTCCTGAGACGACGCGTGTTTCGGGGACGGTAAGTCGGCTTGCCCATAGTAACTCCAAAGCTCGTGACTGCAATTCAGAAACAGAACGCTAAACGTAGTCACGAGAGGGAGATAGGTCAAGTCACCCAATTTGGTTTGGACTCACGAGCGTTGACTTTTCCACACCCCGCCCGTAGCATCGTCCCCCTTCACTTTTCCACACCCCAATCGCATCAATGTCCCTGTCTGCCAGCGACGCCTGGTCCCGAATCCTCGACCGCGCGCGCAACGACCTGCCGTCCCATACCACCGACCAATGGCTTGCCCCGTTGGCTGCGCTCGAGTTCGACGGACAGACACTTACCCTCGCGGCCCCCGACCAGTTTGCCGTGGACTGGGTCTCCTCCAAGCACGTTTCGCAGCTCGAAGGACTGGGCCCGATTTGCCTTGGACATCCCCTCAGTATTCTCCTGAGGGTGCAGGATGAGCGGCGAACGCGTCCTCAGATGGACCTGTTTGTTCCACAAAATGAAGCCAGCATAGAGCCACTAAAGGCTGACAATACCGTCATTTTAAGTCAATTGAATGATCGGTACACTTTCGGTCATTTCGTTATCGGCAAGTCCAACGAACTGGCGGCCGCCGCAGCCGCGGCGGTGGCCGAAGCTCCTGGCAAGTCGTACAACCCGCTGTTCATCTACGGGGCGACCGGACTGGGGAAAACCCACCTGATGCAGGCCATTGCCCACCGCATCCTGCAGCGTGACCCGTCGGTGAGGGTCATTTATATCACCGCCGAGCAGTTTCTCAACGATGTGATCACCTCGATCGAAAAACGATCGATGACCGAGTTCAAGCGCCGGTACCGGCAGGCCGACCTGCTCTTGGTCGACGACGTACACGTTCTTGCCGGCAAGCAGCAAACGCAGGAAGAGTTCTTTCACACGTTCAACGCGCTGTACGAGGCCGGACGCCAGATTGTGCTCACGTCGGACCGCCCGCCGTCGGAGATTCCGCGCCTCGAAGACCGCCTGAAGAGCCGGTTTGAGTGGGGAATGGTGGCCGACGTCTCCGCACCCGATCTGGAGCACCGCATCGCCATTTTGCGGCGCAAGGCGCAGATGGACCACCTCGAGCACACGATTCCCGACGAGGTGCTGCACTTCATCGCTGACCACGTGCAGGCCAACGTGCGTGAGCTCGAAGGCTCAATCATCAAGTTGCTCGCGTTCTCGTCGCTCAGGCACCGCGTGGTGACCATCGAGCTGGCTCGTGAAGCCTTGCGCGACAAGCTGCGCGCCTCCGACGCGGTGCCGGTGCGTTCGACCCGCCAGGAGCGGGTGCACCAGATCCAGCAGTCTGTTGCCGCCGAATGGGGTGTGACCGTCGAGGGATTGACCTCGAAGACCCGGACGAAAGTGCTCACCGTCCCGCGCCAGGTGGCGATGTACCTCACCAGGGAGATCCACGGCCTGCAGTTGGTGGAGATCGGGGCGGCCTTTGGGGGGCGCGACCACTCCACCGTCATTCATTCACTCGAGCGGGTGACGGCAATGTCCAAGGACGATGCGGCCTTCAGGGGGCGTGTGGAAAAGGTGAGGGAAACCATCCGTCATTCCCAGTGGTGAACACCGGGCTGTGGGTAGCCGTATGGTGACAGATGTTCCTCCCACTGGTCCCGGTGAAATCCACAGGAGTTCCACGTGACCAGAGGGCAGGAAAGCTCAATCAAATGAACCACTTGTCTTGCTTTTCCACTTTCCACACGCTACTACTACTACCGCCACGTTATCCAATTCTTAATGGGTTGGTTAAGAGCTTCGCGCCAATCCACACGTGACCTTCACACACAGGGTTGGAATGCGGTTTACGATCTCACGCGAGAAGCTGCAAGAAGGGTTGAGCGCCGTGGCCTCGGCGGTGCCGTCAAAGACGACACTGCCTGTGCTGGCCAACCTTCTGGTCCAGACGACCGACAAGGGTATTCGCCTTTCGGGCACCGACCTCGACATTGCCGTCTCGACCGAAGTGACGGCCGACGTCGAGACCGTGGGTGCAATCACGATCCCGGCCAAGAAGCTCTCGGAAATTGCCCGCGAGCTGCCGGCAGCGCCCGTGAAAATCTCGTCGTCCGGCGACCAGCGCATAACGCTCGAGTGTGGTCGCGCCAAGTTCAAGCTGCTTGGGCTGCCGAAATCTGAATTCCCGAGCTTTCCCGCCGTTCCATTCGAGAAGAGCATTCGCATCTTGTCGGGCGAGCTGCAAAAGCTCATCGCCCACACGGCGTTTGCCGCTTCCACTGAAGAGAGCCGTCCCATTCTGAACGGCGTGCTCTGGGAACTGCGTGCTGATATCATGCGGATGGTCGCCACCAATGGACATCGGCTCGCAAAGATGGAAGTGCCGGTGCGCGGAACCGGAGATAATGCCGACCTGATTATCCCGCCCAAGGCACTCCAGCAGATCAGCCGGCTTTTTCCGGCTGAAGAAGAGCTCGAAGTGGCGCAGGGGGAGAATCACCTGGGCTTCCGGTCGCCCTTCACGGCCGTGTACACGCGGCTCATCGAAGGGCCGTATCCCAGTTACGACCAGGTGATTCCCAAGGACAACGACAAGATTGTCATCATCGACAAAGCGGCGTTCATCAGCGCGCTCAAGCGCATGTCGGTTGTGGCGTCCGACCAGACCCACCGCATTCGCCTGTCGTTCAACGCCGGGATGCTGAAGTTCAACGTCTCCACGCCAGACCTGGGTGAGGCGCAGGACGAGATGGCGATCCGCTACAACGGCGATCCGCTCGAAATCGGGTTCAATGCAGCGTACCTGCTTGAAATCCTCCGGTTCCTGCCGACGGATGAAGTGAAGGTCAGCTTCAAGGCGCCAGAGCGCGCAGCGACGATCGAACCGGAAGGCTGGAATGATCCGGCGAAATATCTCTGCCTCCTGATGCCGCTGCGGCTCGTGGACTGAGGCGCGAGGACAGTCAGCTCACGGCGTCCAGGTCAGCGCCAGCTCACTCTCTTGCGTCACGCGCTGGTTCCGTCGCCGGCTCTTGAATGCCAGGTCGAGGGACGACGCGCCACTGGCGCGCAGCAGCCGTCCGGACACCGCGTCAAGCACATAGAGCATCGTGCCGGAGTTCTCTCCACCCAGTGAGACGTGCTCCCCAAATTGGTCACCCTCGGCCGTCAGTCGTCCCTTGCTGCGCCGATCGATCAGGAGCAGGACCCGACCACCCTCGATTTCCGCCCGTTGCAGCCGAAACTGGCGAACGCTCGTGCCGCGCACGGACAGACGATCACGACACGAGAGTGTCTGCACGGTGTCCGACCACTCGCGCCCGAGTCGCAGCGTGTCGGGGAGCGGTATCCAGGCGTCGTGCAGGCCCTGCAGTGCACTCAATGCCGGATCGGTGCACGCCGAACTTTCCGCGGGAAGCTGGAACGTCAGCGCGCCGGTGACCGAGGACTCTTCGGCGGCGAACGCGCGGTTCGGGGTGAGACCGACGGGCACTGCAGGTGCTCCGGCGCCGGCGGCTACGCGGTAGTCGGTCAGTGACCCGCTGACGCGCCGGCGTGCCGAGCGCACCCAGGAGTACGACGCGCCGAGTGTGGCGCTCAGCGTATCGGTGCGGGTGGCGGGGTCTCCACGGATCACCACGACCGCGCGCGTGACGATCGTGATGCCCTGCGTGGCGTATAAGCCCGCATGCAGCCAAGGGCCAGTGGTACTCAGGGCGCCTGCCGTTGCCGCCGGAGCGGGCAGCCTGGGCGCTTGGCGCGTGGCAGGCCGCACGCCGCACGCCGCGCCCGTGGCGAGCGTGGCGGCAGCGGCGAGCAGGACAAGGCGAAGGCGCGGCATTGGTGTGCAGGAAGATGTCATGCGGCCCCCTGCCGGGAAAGCAGACACCCCGCTGCCGCACGAGGCGACAACGGGGTGGGACGACGGCCGGCCTATAAGCCGGGTTCTGTCGGAACCGAAGTTCCGGACGGTCATTTCTCTCGGTCCGTGGTCGCCCACGTACTCTGGCAGCCAACCCGCGGCGTCTTGATCGCAGAGGACTGCTGCTCGCCGCCTATTTGGCCTTGCTCCCGCTGGGGTTTGCCTTGCCACGCGTGTTGCCACGCGCGCGGTGGGCTCTTACCCCACCATTTCACCCTTACCTCAGCTTGCGCCAAGGCGGTGTCTTCTCTGTTGCACTTTCCGTCACGCCTGGCGAACTGCCCAAGCGTGCCCAGGCGTTACCTGGCAGCGTGTCCATGGAGCCCGGACTTTCCTCGGCGCGGGCAAATGCCACTCCCGCGACGCGACCGTCCGGCCGACCGACGTCCACCTGCAAGGTAGTGCCTGTGGTGCGTTCGTGGGGACCATCGCCCGGCCATCCCCCGGGCCGGCAAATGATGCCCCGGGACTGGCGCAGAGAGCTGGTGTGACGCGGCGTTGACGCGCGGACACAGCGTGGCCGGTGACCCTTCGCCCCCGAGGCCACCGTGACCGCTCGCTTTGCCTCTCCGTCGACTGCTGCTGTGCTCACCTGGCTCGATGCCGGGGATCGTCCGCAGGTTGATGCTGCGGGAAGCGGCATCTATCGCGCCGTGCATCACGATTCCGTGGATGCCCTGCGCCGCGAGGTGCGCCGCCTGCATCCGGCCGCCGTGCTCATGTCCGTCGGGCGGTCGTTGTCGGATCACTCGCCCGGCGTGGCGCGACTGATCCGCGAGTTTCCGCGGGTGCCGATGGTGGCGCTGCTCTCTCGTGTCGACCAGGCCACGCCACACGCCGTGCTGAATCTCGGAAACTGCGGCATTCGCACGCTTGTCGACGTGCGCGATGCCGCGGGATGGCATCGACTGCGGGAGTTTGTGGCGCAGGAGGCGTTGGGGGACATCGACCGGCTGGCGTTGGCCATGCTCCGCGAAGAACTCGAAAGCGTGCCCGATGACTGCTGGCGGTTCTTCGAGTCGCTCTTTCATGTGCGGCTGCCGGCTACGACCGTGCGCAAGCTGTCGCGCGTGCTCGGGGTGGCGCCGAGCACGCTGACCAGTCGTTTCTTTCGCGCCAGGCTGCCGGCACCCAAGTGCTATCTGGCGTGGGCGCGCCTGGTGCGGGCGGCACGGCTGCTGGAAAACCCGGGCCTCAGCATTGCAGATGCCGCCAATCAACTGGAGTACTCGTCGGCGCAGAGTTTTGGCCGGCACGTCAAGACGATGCTTGGCGTGACCGCCGGCGAGTTTCGCCGCTCGCACAATGGTCGCGCCATGCTGCTGCGGTTTCGTGACGAGTTGCTGCGGCCGCATCGCGATGTTCTGCTCGAGCTTCGCCCGATCTCCGGGCGCCCAAGCGGGAGTCGGCGTGGACGGATGTTGCTGCACTAGCAGTTGTGTTCTGGCTCTCACGAAGACCGGGGGAGAACGGAGTTTCGGGAATGGGTGATGGGGTCTCTCACGGAGACCGGAGCGAAGCGGAGCGCACAGAGACAGCACCAACAGAAGGGGGGTGTGGCGGACGGTACCGTCCGCCGCACCCCCTGATGTTGCCGTCTCCGTGTCCTTGTTGAAGCTCCGGTCTCCGTGAGAGTGTGTCGGGGATCTCTCACGGGAGCTGAACGCAACCCTACCCCATGCGCGCCACGATCTCGGCTGCGCCGGCAAGTGTTTCCACGGCCAATCCGTCGGCTTCCAGCACTTCGCGCCCGCCCTCTTCGCGGTCCACGACGGCCAGCACGCCCAGGATCACGCCGCCAGCGGCACGAATGGCGGCCACCGCCTTGAGCGCCGAGCCGCCCGTCGTGATGACATCTTCGATCACCACCACACGGTCACCGGACCGAAACGGACCCTCGATGAGCTTGCCTGTTCCGTGTGTTTTCGCTTCCTTCCGCACCGTGAAGGCACGCACCGGAGCATCGGCCAGCGCACTGGCATATGCGATGGCGTACGAGACCGGGTCGGCGCCCAGGGTCAGTCCACCCACGGCGTCGGGTGTCCAGCCCCGCGCCCGCATGCGTTCGAGGGCCAGTGGACCGATGGCTGCCAAGCCATCCGGGCTCATCGTGGTCAAACGGGCATCGATGTAGAGGTCCGACTGACGGCCGGACGCGAGCGTGAACGTGCCGCGGCGCGCAGAGCGCTCGGCGAGCATTTCAACGAGCTTGACGTGGGAATCCATGAGGGCGGAGGTTATTCCAGCGTGAACGAGCGGTCAATGCCGGAGCGACGCGCACGCCAGCGCCTTTCGTCGCTGGCCCTCGCGCTGGTCGTCATCTGCGTCGTGGCGGGCCTCGTGGTCGGCGAGCGGCTCGCCCGGCACGCCGCGGGCCTGGACACCGGCCCCGTGACTGCGATCCACCTGCAGCGAGAGCGCGCACTGCTGTGGGGGTGCGCCCTTGGCGCGCTGTCGGCGCTCGTCCTCGCGCTGGTGCACGAGCGTTCGCAGGCCCGACGCATCGCCGCGCGATCCGACGAGCTCGAACGCCTCTCCGTCGAACTGCTGCGTGCAAACCGCGCCAAGAGCGAGTTTCTTGCCAATGTGTCCCACGAGTTGCGCACGCCGCTGGCGGCGGTGGTCGGGTTTGTCGACCTGCTGCGCGACGGGGCGTATGGCGAATTGGCACCACGACAGGTCGCCCCGGTCGAGCGTATCGAGTCGTCAGCCAACCACCTTCGGGAATTGGTCGACCAGATCCTCGACCTCTCCAAGCTGGCCGCCGGACGGCTCGAGGTCTCCACCGAGTCGCTCAGCCTGCGCGCCTTCGTGATCGATGTGGCCAGTGAAGTCGAATCGTTGCTGAACGAAAAGGGGCTGACCTTCAGCATTTCCGTGCCCGCGACGCTGCCGAAGGTCGAGACCGATCCGACGCACCTGAGACAGATTCTCGTGAACCTGCTTGGCAACGCCATCAAGTTCACGGCCGCTGGCCCGATCACGGTGCGGGCGTTTCACGTTCCCGAAAGTTCCGTGGCCCAGGTCGCGGCGGGGTCACGCCGCCGGCCGCTGCTCGCCGTGTGGGGGTCGTTTGTTGCGCTTCAGGTGAGCGACGGCGGCACGGGAATCGCCGAGAAGGACCAGGAGCGGATCTTTGAGGAGTTCGAGCAGGTGGATGCCGGCCCCCGGGGCGACTCGATGCGACGCGGCACCGGGCTTGGCCTGTCAATCTCGCGTCGGCTGGCGCGACTGCTTGGCGGTGACATCACGGTGGAGAGCGAGCTCGGAACAGGCTCGACCTTTACCGTGTGGCTGCCGTTCGATGCAGTGGAACCGCGAGCGACCGAGCGCGCATGACGACACGCGCAACCGCTGCCACCCTGGTGTCAGTCGCGGCGGAAGAGGCCCTTCATCTTGCCGAAGAACCCGTTGGAGCTCTCCCCGGCGTCCAGCGCATCTGGGGCGAGAAGAGACTGGCCGAGCGCCTCGGAAAAGGAGAGGACGTCGGGGTACCGCGACTTTGGCGCGCGCTCCAGCGACTTCATCACCACCTGTTCGACGGCCGACGAATACTGCAGGCCCGGGCGCGCCTTGTTCAGCGCCAGCGGGGGCTGCGAGAGCAACTGCGTGAACATCTCCCGGGGCGACTTGGCGGTGTACGGCAGGACACCGGACAACAACAGGTAGGCGATGGTTGCCAAGCTGTATTGATCGGCGGCCGGGGTGACCACTTCGCCCGACAGCGCTTCCGGGGCG
>CAYHCW010000004.1:0-27732 GCA_964355025.1 uncultured Gemmatimonas sp.
GTCGATCCCGTGCGCGACGAGGTGGTGGGCCCCGCCGGCCCCACCACGGCCACGCGCATGGACAAGTTCACCGAGATGATGCTCGCCAAGACCGGGTTGATCGGGATGGTGGGCAAGTCCGAGCGCGGACCAACGGGCATCGAGGCCATTCGCAAGCACAAGGCCGTCTACCTTATGGCCGTCGGTGGCGCCGCATACCTGGTAGCCAAGGCCATTCGCCATTCACGTGTCGTCGCCTTCGCCGAACTCGGCATGGAAGCCATTTATGAGTTCGATGTCGAGAACATGCCCGTGACGGTCGCGGTGGACAGCGAGGGGGGTAACGTCCACGAAAGCGGTCCCAGGGAGTGGCAGGAGAAGATCCGCCTGCTTCCGGTTCTCAACTAGCTGCCTGATCCGCTGAAGCGCCGGTCCCTCGCTGGGGCCGGCGCTTTGGTTTTTCGGTCATCCTGCCCGAGCCAGGGGCTGGAAACCGGCCGGTGCGTCGGGTGGTCTGGGGACCATCGCGTGGGTGTCAGTTTCGTGACATCCATCGGCGCTCCCAACGGAGACAATTGACGGAACATTCGTGCTGGCAGTGGGTTACGCCACCTATGCCGTGCCCCGAATGCCCAAGTCGAGGGGGGGGCTTCCAGTGGTGATTACATTTGTTCGTGGGCTGCGGTCAAGCCCGTTTGTTGCGCACCCCCGATGTTTCCACGGAGCCGTAATGCGTAAGCCCCGTCCCAACTCGTTCAACCCGGCCCAGGCGCTGAACCTGATCGCCAACGACCGCAATGGCCAGCCGCTCAGCTGCCCGTCGTGCTCGGGAGATATTGAACGCGATCCGCTCGAGGCGCCGCCCCCGCCGCGTTGCCACGTCACCCTCAAGTGCATGAATTGCGGGCGCTTTGCCCGCTACATCGCCGGCGCAGCCTGACCCAGGCGCAGGCGGGCCGTACGGCCTCGGCACAACCGCTCAAGACAAGCCCCGGCACTCACCGCCGGGGCTTGTTTTTTTCTCCCCGCGGCGCGCTCTTCCACTGCATGCGCCACTACCTGCCGTCTCGCGCGGTGCTCGCCGCCGCCCTCGTGCTCGCCGCCCAGCCGCTGGTCGCGCAGACGGACACGTCGGCGCACACGACCTTTCGCATCACGCCGCGCCGCCCGGTCGAGGCGCTCCGCGCCGAGGCGCTCAAGCGTTCTCTCCCAGCCGGCCTCGAAGGGACGCGCACCGCCGATCTCGTGGAGCTGGTCGTGCTCGACCCGTCGATCAGGCTCGACATCCGCTACGCATCGACCAATAACTTCATGGGCGTGGCCCTCTACTCCCAGGCGCGCGCCTTCCTGCAGCGCCCCGCCGCCGAAGCAGTGGTGCGCGCGCACCGCGCGCTCGCACGCGAGGGGTATGGCCTGCTCATCCACGACGCGTATCGCCCCTGGTACGTGACCTGGATGTTTCGGGAGGCAACGCCCGATTCGCAGCACACGTTTGTGGCCAACCCCGCCACGGGCTCGCGGCACAACCGTGGCGCCGCCGTGGACCTGACGCTCTACGACCTCAAGACCGCGCGTGCGGTGCGCATGCCCAGTGGGTACGACGAGTTCAGCGAGCGCGCCTCTCCAACCTACGCGGGAGGCACCGACGCCGAGCGTGCGCGCCGTGAGATCTTGCGCCGGTATATGGAGGCCGAAGGATTCACCGTGAACGAGAGCGAGTGGTGGCACTTCGACTACAAGGGGTGGCGCGAATATTCCGTGCAGAACATCCCATTCGAGTCGGTGCCGGTGAAACGGCCGTGACACGCACGGAATGGACGAAGCGCCCGGCTGTTCGGCCGGGCGCTTCGCGTTTCACAAGGCAGATCTCTACGCCGACAGCGGCAACTCCATCTGGTTGGCGCGGCGGCGTCCGCGGCGCGCCGCCGGCACCGGCAGTCGCTGCGGCAGTGATGGCTCAGTCAGCGGCAGTTCGGTGCGCGGCAGCTCGCTGAGCAGTCGCGCCGTCTGGTCGCGGAACCGCAGCATCACCATCGGCACCGCGTGCACCGACATCTTGCCCGTGAGGAACCGGCGCACCTCGGACACCGCAGCGGCCGGCAGCAGCCGCGCCAGCGGATGGCCGTCGAGCAGGGCGCTCAAACGCGCCGCATCACGCGCCACCATGGCGTCGCACAGGGAATCGAGGTACGTCAGCATCATCGCCTCCGTTTGTGTCTTAGACACACTCTGCAACTAATACGTGTACCCGCGCAAGAAGTTCCGTGTCACCATTTCGTTTCGAATCGGTACGGATCACCGCACCGGGTGGACTGGTCAGTGGCCGAGCAGGTCGAACCGGACGCTGCGGTGGCCGCCCCGGCGCTTGCGGGGCGAGAACTTGAACAGCTGGGCCGGTCGCCCGCGCCCTTCGCTGCGCCATTCGTCGGTCGGCTCCGCCAGGTAGGCGGCCTGCAGCGCACGCCGGAAGCTCGCCTTGTGCAGGCGCCGGCCGAGCAGAAGTTCATATGCCTGTTGGAGTTCGCTCAGCGTGAACGTCGGCGGGAGCAGCCGGAACGCCACGGGCGACACGTCCATGTGAAGGCGCAGGGTCTCCAGCGCCCCCTCGGCCATCGCCTTCTGGCGGGGAGCCAGGGCAGGCAGGGCGTCCACCGGATACCAGGCCGATCCACTGGCCGTTGGCGTCGTTGCGCTCATCACGCCGACGAACGGCACCGACAGCGCCGACTCCGCGGGGTGCTTCTTGCTCGCGGTCGCCACGCCCGCGGCCAGCCACGGAACCCCATGCCCCGTGATGTCCCTGGCCAGCTCGCGAGCGGTGTGCTCCAGCATCTCGCCATCGGCGCTCCACACGAACGGGAGCACCAGCTTGCCGGCGGCCGACTTCACCACCAGCACGTGCAATCGCCCACCGCGGGCGGTGCAGAGCACAAGATCGATGGTGGCGCCGCCGCGACGGCGCAATTTCGGGGAAGACATCGCGCGCGGAATAAGTAACACGCCGCAACTAATGTCAAGCTGGTGTCACGATGGCGGCACGGCCTGCCGTTTTGCCCGCGGCGGCGCTCAGTACGTGATCTGTCCCTGCTTGGTCGTGTCGACGTCATCCTGGCGACCGCCCTTGAACAGGAACGCCTCCATGTTGCGCGTGAGGAACTGCCGCGCCTGCGGGTCCATCACGTTCAGGCCGTAGTGGTTGATGAGCATCGTCTGCTGCTTCAGCCACAGCTGCCAGCAATCCTGACACGTTCCCTCGAGTATGCGCGCGCCCATCGCGCCGGGAAACGGCGCCTTCTCGAATCCTGTCTTCTGCTCGCCACACTTGGCGCACGTGATCGTGGGCATGTGGATATGCTCTCCTGTTCGTTCAAACTATCAACTATCAACTAGCATCTAGCAGCTAGCAGCTATGAATCTACTTCGTGACCGGTCGCGGTGCGTCCGCTTTCGGTGGTGTGCCCCACGTGTCATTCGCGGC
This sequence comes from uncultured Gemmatimonas sp., assembly GCA_964355025.1. Classification (GTDB taxonomy): domain Bacteria; phylum Gemmatimonadota; class Gemmatimonadetes; order Gemmatimonadales; family Gemmatimonadaceae; genus PNKL01. Next base: position 3,458 of record CAYHCW010000004.1, read on the forward strand.
ATTCCAGTCCGGCACCGTGCCGTCCGGCCAGAGTCGCGCACCCACTACCTTGCCCCGCGCCGGCGCGGCCAGCGACACCGACGCGCCACGAGCCCATACGTCCACGGGGAATCGGAAGTCCTCGGTGGTGCCGTCCTCGTACTTCACACGCACCGCGGGCGGAAAGACCACGCCCGTCTTGCGCGCCACCTCCAGGTGCACCGTGCGGGCGTCGCCCTCGCTGCGCGTCTCCACGTTGGTGATCGCCAGGTCGAGCTTGTCGGTGGTGTACCACCAGCTGCGCCAGAACCAGCTCAGGTCGGCCCCCGACACGTTCTCGATGGTCCGGAAGAAGTCGCCCGGCGTGGGATGCTTGAACGCCCACCGTCGCGTGTACTCACGGAACGCGCGATCAAAAGTCTCTGCGCCGAGTACGTGGTTGCGGAGCGTGAGCAGCGTCACCGCCGGCTTGCGGTATCCGATGGCCCCCAGCGCCGCCGGATCAATGTGGTCGGGGGCTGTCATCAGGGGCGAATCAATGCCCGCGGCAACAACCTGTTTCCAGTCGATCAGCGACCCGGCGTATTCACTGGTTCCGGCATACCGCCGTTCGTTGGAGAATGCGTTGATGTACGTGTTGAACCCCTCGTCCTGCCACGCGTAGCGGCGCTCGTTGCTCCCCACCAGCATCGGGAACCACTCGTGCCCGTGCTCGTGGTCAATCGTGCCGAACACGCTGTTGGGGTCGCCATTCTCCCCGTACGTCACCATCACGAACATCGGGTACTCCATGCCGCCCACCGGGCCGGCGACGCTCGTCGCCTGCGGATACGGATACGGATGGAACAGCTCCGAGTACGTCTTGATGGACCACTGCGTCATCTCGGCGGCCGTGTCCCACGCCCCCTTGGTCCGCTCGGGCTGGAAGTACGCCTGGCAGAGCACCCCATTCCAGCTGGTGGCATCCCACTGGAAATCCGGCGCCCCGGCCCACGCCACGTCGCGCACGCGGTCGGCGCGAAACCGCCACGTCCGCGTGCCGCTCGTTGGCACGGCCTTCGCTTCACCGCGCGTGATGATGGCAACCTGCGCACTGCTCGTCGCCGCCGTCGCCAGGCGCGTGCGCTGCACGGGGGACAGCACCTCCGCGGCATTCTGCAGGACGCCGCTGCCGGCAATGGTGTACCCGGCAGGCGCCGTCACCGCGTACTCGATGTCGCCGTACTCGAGGTAGAACTCCCCCTGCCCCAGGTACGGTTCGGTGTTCCACCCGCGCACGTCGTCATAGACCGCCATGCGGGGGTACCACTGCGCAATCTGATACAGGCTGCCGTCGCGTCCCATCCGGTCGCTGCCGTGCTCCGGCACGTTGAACGCGAACGACATCGTGATGGTCGCGTGCGCGCCGCGCGGCGCGAGGGGCGTCGGCAGGTCGAGCCGCATCATCGTGTCGTTCACGCGCGGCGCCACGGCCTGCCCGTTGACCGCAACCTGCGAGAGATCGTAGCCGCCGGCGAAGCCGCGCACACCCCAGCGTGAGTCGGCCGGAAAGAGCGCGCTCCCCCTGCTGCCCGGACGATAGAGGTTCTGGTCGAGCTGCAGCCAGACAAAGCGCAGCGAGTCGGGCGAGTTGTTGGTATAGGTGATGCTGACCGTACCACTCACGCGCCTCGCCGTGGTGTCAAGCGTCGCCGCGATGCGGTAGTCGGCGCGCTGCTGCCAGTACAGCGGCCCCGGTTCGCCACTCGCCGCGCGGTACGCATTCGGCCCCGGCCAATCGATGCGATTGGTCGTGAAGAACGCGTCGTCCCGCAAGCTGTCGCTCGCCCGGGCGCTGTCGCCCGCCATGGAGATCATGAAGGTCACGGGTTCGGCCAGCCGAACGGGCGTCACCTCCTGGCTCGCGCGCTGCGGCATGCAGCCGGCGGCGAGGGCGAGCGCAATCCATGCAGTACGTCGAATCACGATGGGTTCCGGTGAAGGCAGTCGCTTCAATCTCCATGCGGTGCACCCCCCGTGCAATTGCCCCGCCCGGTGGCATGCGCGCGTTTACCCGGTGATCCTTCGCTGGTGCCCTAGCGTTTCGGAACGCGCGACTCGATCCACTGCACGGCTTCCGCCGACAGTTCACTGTGCCCGTAGTCCACGGTGATCACGTGCCCATTTCCCGTGGTCCAGTGCAGGTGCTTGTCGGGTGAGCCCAGGGCGTCGAACGCGTCCTGCGCCTGCGAAGGCGGTATGCGGTAGTCGTCCCCCGACTGCGCCATGAACACCGGCTGCTTCACGGCCGGCAAGGCCGCGCGTGCCTGGCGAACCAGGCGCTTGAGTTCGCGCATCAGGCGCGGCGTCGAGCACCGGTAGGCGATGATCGCCGCGCGCGCCTCGGGATCGCGAATCGACCGCGTTGCCTTTCCCCCCGTGAGGTACCGCGTCCACAGGCTCAGCAGCGGCCACAGCGCGGCAATGGCGCCAAGTCGCCGGCTGTGCACCAGAAACGGCGCAAACAGCACGGCCCCCTGCACCGCCGGCTGCTCGGCGGCAACAATGATCGCCACCGCCCCGCCCATCGACAGCCCGCCCACCGCCACGCGACGGTGCCGCTGTAATGCCTCGCGCACCGCGCCACGTCCGGCATCAATCCAGTCGATGGCCGTCGAGTCTGCGAAGGCGCCCAGCGACCGCCCGTGCCCGGGAAGGAGCGGCACGTACACCGTCCATCCCGCTGCGTGAAACGCCGCCGCCGGCGAGCGCAGGGCCTGCGGAGAATCGTTGTAACCGTGCAGCAGCACGATGGCGCGATCGTCCGTGCCCACCAGCGAAAAGCCCTCTGCGCCGGCAATCACCCCTTGCAGGTTGCGCAGGCCGCCATACCGCGACTCGAACGCGTGCTCAACCAGCCGCGCGCGCAGCGCCCGGCGCACGAACACCGCCGCCACCGCCGCACCCACGGCCATCAACGACTGCTGCCAGGGGGACATCTAGTAGCGCGGCGTCCTGGGGTCCGCCTCGACGCTCCAGCGGTCGATGCCGCCCGACAGGTTGCGCACCCGGTCCCATCCGCCGTGCCGCAGCATCGACACCGCGCGCGCGCTGCGCATCCCGTGGTGGCAGTACACCACCACGTTGGCATCGCGCGGCACCTCGTGCACGCGGGACGCCAGGTCGCCCAGCGGAATGAGCGTCGCTCCGTCGAGGCGCACGGTCGAGTACTCCCACGGCTCGCGCACATCCAGCAGCCAGACGTCGTCACCGGCGGCCAGGCTCGCCTTGAGCTCGACTACCGTCATCTCCGCATCGTCATCGGTCATGGGCCGTTCAGTGCGAGTGGGCGAGGATCCGCAGAATAGATCGTAATCATCGAGCAACTGGGCCGTGGCGCCGTCGCCGCACATCGGACAGGCGGCGTCACGATCAAAGGACACTTCCCGCATGCGCATCGTGAGCGCGTCGAAGTACAGCAGCCGGCCAACCAGGGGCGTTCCGATGCCGACGATCCACTTGATGGCTTCGGCAGCCTGCAACGACCCCACGATGCCGGGCAGCACGCCCAGCACGCCCCCTTCGGCGCACGACGGCACGGTGCCCGCCGCCGGTGGCTCGGGAAACAGGCAGCGATAGCAGGGGCCACCCGCGGTGGCGAACACCGACACCTGTCCCTCGAACCGGTGCACGCTGCCGTAGATGTTCGGCGTGCGGGCAATCACGCACGCATCGTTCACGAGGTAACGCGTGGCAAACTGGTCGGTGCCATCCACCACCACGTCGTACGCCCCGATCAGCGCCAGCGCGTTGGCGGTGGTCAGTGGCTCATCGTGCGCGCGCAGCGCGATGTGCGGATTGAGGTCGTGCAGCCGCGCACGCGCCGACTCCGTCTTCGAGACGCCCACGGACGACGACCCGTGCAGCACCTGGCGCTGCAGGTTGCTCTCGTCCACCCGGTCGAAGTCCACCAGCCCCAGCCGCCCCACGCCGGCGGCCGCGAGATACAGCGCCGCGGGAGAGCCCAGGCCGCCAAGGCCGATCACGAGCACCGACGCGGCCTTGAGGCGCTCCTGTCCGGCGAGGCCCACCTGCGGGAGCACCACGTGGCGAGCGTACCGGCGCAGTTCGTCGGGCGAGAGGGTCATGTGTCTAATCTAGCTTCTACAGCCTGCCACCTACTTCTTCCCTTTCGCGGCCGGCGCAAATCCGTGTGCCGCCCGGCCCGCCGGCAAGTCCTGATCCTGCGTCGTCTTGTAGCGCTCGGCCCGCCCGTCACCGGCCGCGCCGCGCGCCTTCTGCCGCTGGGCGTCCATTTCGCCGGCGTGAAACGCCTTGAAGTCGGTGACCACTTTCAAGTTCTTCCGGAGGATGGCCGTGGAGTCCATGCCGGTGATCACCGAACTCACCGGAAGCGACAGGCAGTATCGCAGTGATTCTTCCGGCTTCAGTCCCTTGACTTCCATCAATGCCGCGCTGGCCATCGGCTTGATGCCGATGACCGCCGCGCCGCGGCGAATCGTCTCGGGAAGCACCTGCTTTTCGAATGACCGGAACGAGGCATCGAGCGGATTGAGCGGCATCAGCACGGCGTCCCAATTGAAGCCCCGCTGCAGCAGCTTCAGGTGAATGTGCGGAGACTTGTGCCCCCCGAACCCGATGAAGCGCACCTTCCCCTGCTCACGCGCTTCCTGCATCGCGTCCAGTCCGCCGTGGTCGTAAATCCAGTCGGGATCGTTGTCGTAGTTGACCTCGTGGAACGTCCACAGGTCGATCCGGTCGGTCCGCAGGCGCGACAGCGTCTCGCCAAGCTGCAGCATCGCCGTCTTGTAGTCGCGCTGGTGCGCGCAGCACTGGGCCACGAGGTTCACGCGCTGCCGATATCCGTCGGCCAGCGCGAGCCCCAGCCACTTCTCCGTGCGCCCCTCGGCGTATTCGTGCGTCGTCTCGATGACGTTGACGCCCTTGTCGATCGCTTCACGCACGACGTGCACGAACTCTTTTTGGGTGCCTTCGCCCAGGCGGCGAATGCCTAGCCCAAGAATGGAGACGGGGTGGCCACTGTGCCCCAGGGGGCGTTGCTCGAGAAAGACGGGCGTCTTGGTCATGCGTCCATTGGCGTGGGGATTCGAGTCTTTACTCGGCGGCGTCCAGTTCATCCATGGCGATCTCTGCCGCGATGCGGAGTTTCGCGTCGCGTCCGGACCCGGGCGGAATGGACCTCCCGAGCGCCGAAAGCTGGCGCTGCATCTCGTCGTGCACGAACGGTTCATTCACCGGAGCGCCCAGGGCCTGCAACGACCGAATGGCGAGCGCGCGCAGGGCCATTCGCGTGTCCTCGGCAAGTCCGGCAAACGCCGCCTGATCCGGCACAACGGCCGCCGCTTGATCACCATGCCGCCGCGGTGCCTCAAATAACGCCGTGATCAGGGCCGGCGTAACCACGAACGAGCCCGGAGTATGCTCCTGCCACCCCTCCACCACCCCTTGCCGGCGCAGTTTGGCCAGCGCGCTGGCAACGGCAGGACGCACGACGGCCACGCCGCCTTCGCTCTGGTTGCCCCGCCCCGTGACCACGAGCACCGGTCTGGACTTCGCCATCTGCCGTTCCCGCAAGAAGGCTTCGGCGCGGCGAGCGGCCTCGGGCCCGGACGGCAGGCTGGTCCGCAAATCGAGCGTGTTTTCGCGCCCAAAACGCAACTCATCGAACGCCGCGGCCACCGAGGGGAAACGCCCCCCGGCCCCGCGCGACGAACCGCTATTTCGCCCCACGAACCGCCTTCTTCAGGATCACGCCGTCCAGCGGCTCGGTCGGCGTGATGCCAAGAAGCGCCGCCAGTGTCGGCGCCATGTCCACGGTCCGGACTTCGTCGGCGAACGCGCCACTCCGGACTCCTGCACCCCAGAAAAGCACGGGAACACCAGCGTCCGGATCGTGCGGCATCCCGTGCGTGGCGTAGTCAGTCGATTCCCAGTAGCTGTACGGGGTCAGCGTCACCGCCATCTTCGCCGCACCGCCCGCATCGAACATGTGCAGCCATCGGCGTGCAATCTTGTCCTTGGCCGGGTTCGCCCGGGCAAAATCAGTGAACATGCCGGCACGCAGGACGCCTGGCACTCTCCGCAGCGCGGCCGCGAACGCCAGGACCACCGAGTCGGCGTTGACCTTGACGCTGTCAAAGGCCGCCGCCCTGCGAACGAAGAAGACCCCTTCGTCGAACGACCACGCCTTCTCCGGAACGCCCGCCGCGGCGAGCGAAGCCTTGAGTGCCTCGGTCGGCCCAACCAGGCTCACCCGCACGGCGTTCTTGTTGGGGTATCGACCCGAATGCAGCTCGGGATACGGTGTCACGCCGTGGTCGCCCGTCAGCGCAATCACAATCCGCTTCCGGTCACGCAGCCTGAACAGCGAATCGAGAAATGCGCCAACGTAGCGGTCGAGTCGCACGATCTGGTCGTGGATCTCGCGCGAATCGGGGCCGTACTTGTGGCCAATCGCGTCGGTGGTCGACAGGGAAACGGCCAGCAAGTCGGTACGCCTGGAATCGGCGCCCAGTTGTTTCTCCTCCAACCCCCGCAGCGCAAACGCCAGGGTCAGCGAGTCCATCACCGGGTAGTTGCCGAATCCTTTCGCCACCCCGGCCGGATCGGCCGGGAATGGGTGGGGAAACACGAAGTCCGCGCCGCCGGATTCCTGCAACACCGTGTCGGGTTCCACGTACTTGCTCGGCGCAAGCAACAGATCCCACGCCGTGCCGGCGTAGGCGGCGTAGCCCTTCTCTGCGTTGAACCGCTGCACCCACGGAGGCAGCGTGTCGGCGTAGTACGTGCTCGTCGTGAAGATCCCGGCGTTTCCGCTCCACCAGTACACATCGCCCCTCGATTTGCCGATGGGGAGAATCGCCCCCCGGTCCTTCCGAGAGACCGAGAGAAAGCGCGTGGCCGGATCCGCCGCGCGCATCCAGTCGGTGAGGGTCGTTCCCTGAAAACGGAACGGGGAGGCTCCCGTTTCGGTGGCGCCGCCGATGAGCGGCACGGACGCGATGCCGACCCCCTGCGCGTTCGCGGTGATTCCCGTATGCACCGGAAATCGCCCAGACATCACCGAGGCGTGCCCGGGAGCCGTTTCGGTGATGGCGTGGTCCTGGAAGCCGTTCTTGAAGTGGGCGCCACCTTCGAACAGGCGCTTCAGTCCCGAGGTCAGCTGTGGCTTGAAGCGCGGGTAATAGTCGGCACGCATCTGGTCGATGGTGATGAAGACGACCAGTGTTGGCTTCTCGACGGCAGCAGGGTGCTGGGCCGCCGCGCCAAGGGGGGCGGCAGCGGTCAGGCAGGCAGCGGCAAGGAAACGTCGAATCACGGTAGAAGATCCAGAAAAGTGTCAGGGAGAGGGTTCGCCAACGATGAACTGGGGGGCGCGCCCTCGCCAGAGGCCGCCACCCGTTGCTACCCCGCGAACGGTATCACAAGTTCTACCTGCCCCCCGCACCGTTCATCGCCCTTCCCTGGTCACCCGTGAACAACCCCAACAAGTCCGTCCCGGTCTGGGACAACATCCTCCTGCGGACGACGTTGTACTACTTGGCGCTGGCCGTCGCGCTCTACTGGCTCAACGGCCTCCGGGTAGGCGGACTCGGCGTCCTGACCTCCACGGGCCTCGAGGCGTTCGGGGTCGTTTCGTCCAGGAAGGACATGCTCACGGCGAGCACGCCGAGCGGTCCCTCGGCCCTGCCGACGTTCGTTGCCATCGGGAGCGCGTTTCTCTTTGCCCTGCCCGTGGCGTGGATCTACATCCTCACGCGGCAGAAGAAGGGGTATTCGCAGTCTGTGGTGCAGTCGCTCCTCGTCCTCCCGATTGTCATCGCGGGCATTGTCGTGCTCGTCAAGCACTCGCTGATCCTCGCCTTTGCGCTGGGCGGCATTGTCGCTGCCGTGCGTTTTCGCACCAACCTCGACGACACCAAGGACGCCTCGGCCATCTTTTGCGTTATCGGCATCGGGCTGGCCGCGGCGGTTGAACCCAACGTGGCGGCGGTGCTCTCGGTCTGCTTCAACGCACTCGCGGTGGGACTCTGGGCCACCGAATTCGGCCGGTCGCCGGCCGCCCTCGAAGGCAAGCGCGCCCAGCGGCAGCTGGATCGCGCGCTCTCCGAGGCCAGCCGCACCGGCACCTTCGTGGCCAAGATGGACGACGAAGTGCTGAAGTCCCTCGCCCCCGAACAGCTCGAGGCACTGGCCGACCGCGCGTGGAAACGCAAGAAGAAGATGGTCAATGAGGAGATGGAAATTGTGCGCCACGAGTTCCAGTACCTGCTGCGGGTGCGCTGTACGACGCTGGAGCAGACGCGCCCGCTGATCGAGCGGGAATTCGACGGTCTCTTTGCCCAATGGAAGTACATGGGCGCCGCGCGCGCCGAAGATGGCACGCGCGTTGCCGAATACGGTGTGGATCTCGCCAGCACCGTCACGCGGGGCGTCGTCACGGACGTCCTGCGCGCCCTCCCGGACGCCGGTGTGGAAGAGGTGGAAGTGCAATGATGCCGACCACCGCCCGCCTCCTCCTGGTGCTCGTGCTTTTCGCGCCCGTCTCGGTACGCGCGCAGGGCCTGTTCAGGAAGCCTGACGCGCTCGACATCACCATCACCACCGGACTGGGCGCGCTCATCCGTGACCGTGATTCCACGGACCGCGTGATGCACGGCGCCGAGCTGACGTACAAGGACTCGTCGGGCACGATCGTGAAGGTGGCCATTGCCTTGCGCACGCGCGGTCACTTTCGCCGGCAGACACGCAACTGCGACTTTCCACCGCTCAAGGTGGAGATGACCAAGCCGTCCGCCAAGAACACCATTTTCGAGGGAAACCGCACCCTCAAGCTCGCCTCCACGTGCCGTCCGTCGCGCGGCGATTACGAACAGTACATCCTGCAGGAGTACGCCCTCTATCGCATGTACCAGGCGCTGACGCCGTGGAGCTATCGCACCCGGCTCGCGCACGTCACCTATCAGGATTCGGCGGGAAAGACCAAGCCCGTGCAGAGCTGGGCGTTCTTCGTGGAGGACGACGGTGACCTCGCCCAGCGGCGGGATTCCAAGCGATTCGAAACCAAGGGCGCCTACTTCGACGACCTGGATCATCAACAGACGGGATTGATGCAGCTCTTTGCCTACATGGTGGGCAACACCGACTGGTCGGTCAGCGGACTGCACAATGTCACGTTGCTGCGGGATTCGCTCGGTGTCGTCCGTCCGGTGCCCTTCGATTTCGACTGGTCGGGAGCCGTCGACGCGCGGTACGCGTTCCCCGACAAGTCGCTCGAGATCTCCAACGTGCGCACCCGCTTGTGGCGCGGCGACTGCCGCATGCAGGAAGCCATGGCGCCGACCATCGAGCGGTTTCTCTCCCGGCGCCCCGCCATCGACTCCGCGTACACCACGCTCGCCGCCATGACGCCCGCCGTGTCGGAAAAGATGAGGAAGTACTTCGCCGAGTTCTGGCCGCTGCTCGACAACCCCAAGAGACTCATCGCCGAATTCAAGCGCACGTGCAGGGATCGCAACTGAACTTGGGCCCCGGTCAATCGGCCGGGAGACGGGAGCGGCCTCTCTCACGGAGGCCCCACCCGCCTACCCGATCGCCTGCTCCAGCAACCGCACCCCGCGCTCGAGGTCCGCACGCGTGGCCACCAGCGGGGGCAGCAGGCGCAGGGTGTGCTCTCCAGCCGAGCAGATGAGCAGCCCCAGGTCGAGCGCGCGTGCCACGACGTCCTTGGCAGCCTCGGTGACGTCCAGTCCCCACATGTAGCCCAGGCCGCGCACCGCGCGCACCTTGGTCGAGCGCGCCGAGAGTGCATGCAGTGCCGCCCCCAGCCACGCGCCATCCTCGGTGACATGCGCCAGCATCTTGGGGTTGTTCAGGCGATCGAATACGTGCAGCGCCACGCTCGCCACGAACGGCCCGCCGCCAAACGTCGTCCCGTGGTCGCCAGGCTGCATCGCGTCGGCGACCGCCTGCGTCATCAGGATGGCGCCCATCGGCAGCCCGCCGGCCATCGGCTTCGCCGTCGTCAGGATGTCCGGCGTGATTCCCGCATGTTCGTGCGCCCAGAACTTCCCCGTGCGCCCGTAGCCACACTGGATCTCGTCGAGAATCAGCAGGACGTTGCGCTCCGCGGTGAGCGCGCGCAGCCCGCGCAGGAATTCCGGCTCGATGACCCGCACGCCGCCCTCGCCCTGCACCGGCTCCACGATCACCGCCGCTACCGTCTCGGGATTCAGCTTGCCGTCGAGTTCGCCAAGATCGCGTTCGGTAATCGAGATGCCGCCCGCCAGCGGACGGAACGGCATGCGATACTGCCAGCGGTCCGTGGCGGCCAGCGTGCCGAAGAGCCGGCCGTGAAACGCGCCGCGCAACGCAATGATCTCGTGCTTGGACGGCTCGTAGTGCGCGCGCGCCCACCGGCGCGCCATCTTGAACGCCCCCTCATTGGCCTCGGCGCCCGAGTTGCAGAAGAAGACGCGATCGGCAAACGAGCTCTCGACGAGTTGCTCCGACAGGCGCTCGCCCGGCGAGGTGCGGTAGAGGTTCGACACGTGCACCAGATTGCCGTCCACCGCGTCATGCATGGCGCGCTTCAGCCCGGCATCGCCGTACCCCAGCGCGTTGACCGCAATGCCGGCGACGAAGTCGAGATACGATTTCCCGTCGGCGTCGAACAACTCGACGCCCTCCCCGCGCACCAACTCCATGGGTGCCCGGCGATACGTGCCCAGCAGGGCGTCGGTGGCAACGGCAAGTGCAACGCTCATCAGGGGGCCCTCAGGCAGGAACAGGTGACAACACGAGACGCGTACCCGCGGCCGCGTCGGTAATCGCGTGCAGGTCGCCAATGCGCACGCGTCGCACGCCGCCGCGCAACGCCAGCGCGGCGGCTTCCAGTTTGGCCGCCATGCCGCCCTTCGCCACGCCACTCGCCACGAGCGACTGCGCCGCTGCATCATCGAGCTGTGCAATCGTCTTCCCCGCGGCGTCAAGTACGCCGGGAACATCGGCAATCAGCAGCAGTTCATCGGCACCAAGCGCGGCGGCAATCGCCGCCGCCGCATCGTCGCCATTGACGTTGAGCCCGCCGCCGAGGAGATCCTCGGCGTCTCGACCAAGCGGGGAGATGACCGGCACGTAACCGCCACTCCACAGGTGCGTGACCAGCCCGGGAGCCACCGCTATATCCCCGCCCACGCGCCCAAGATCGGCGTTGATCACGCGCGCCTGCAGCAGCGCGCCATCTTCGCCCGAAATGCCGACCGCCGCCACGCCACCGCCGATCAACTGGGCCACGAGGCGCTTGTTGGTGGCCCCCGAGAGGACCATCCGCACGATTTCGAGGTCGTCGACGCTGGTCACGCGGCGCCCCCCGAGAAACCGTGGCTCCAGGCCGAGACGCCGCTGCAGCGCGGACACTTCGTCCCCTCCGCCATGCACCACCGCGAGCGTGTCGCCATCACGAAGCGCCGCCGCAAGCTGCGTGACGAGCCGCGGGTCACCCTGCGCCCGGCCGCCGATCTTGAGCACCCGTTTCACGCGGGGAGCCCCAGGCCTTCATCGAGCCCAAGCATCAGGTTGGCGTTCTGCAGCGCCTGCCCGGCTGCCCCTTTCATGAGGTTGTCGATCGCCGAGAGCACCAGCAGCGTCGGGTGACGCAGGTGGTCCAGCACGTGCGCGGTAATGCGCACGACGTTGCGACGCGCCACGTGACGCGTTTCGGGCGGCGTCTGCACGATTTCGATGAAGCGCTCATTGTGAAAACGCTCGTGCCACAACGCCAGCGGATCGGCGAGGGCCGTCGTCAGCGGCACCGTCATCGTCGCGAGGATGCCCCGGGCGGTCGGCAAGAGGTGCGGCGTGAAGATCAGGTCGGCATCGACCGCTTCTTCCGCCACGAAGGCGCGCATCTCGTTGAGATGGCGGTGCGTATTGCCGATGCCGTACGCGCGGTAGCTCTCCGTGACCTCGCCAAACAGCAGGTCGGCCCGCGGCGTCAACCCCGCACCGGTTACCCCGCTCGCCGCGCTCACGTTGATCGTCGCACCGTGCGCCACGAGTCCCCGCTCGAGCAGCGGCAGCAACCCCAGCAGAATGCTCGTCGGGTAGCAGCCGGGGTTGGCCACCAGTTCAGCGCCGCGAATCTCCTCGCGGCGTGCCTCGGTGAGACCATACACGACATCGGCATCGGTGTTGCCGATGCGGAGGTCGGCCGACAGGTCCACGACGCGTGCGCCGGCATCGCGCCCCCGTTGCACCCACTCCGCGCTGGTGCCGTGCGGCAGCGCGCTGAACACCAACGCCGCACTCGACAGCGGCACGTCGTCGGGCGCCTGAAAGGTGACGGACGCACCGCCAGCCACTTCCACCGTTTCACCACGCCGGCCGTTGGCCGTCGCAAACGCCAACTCGAGCCGCGGATGCTGCAGCACGAGCGCGCAAAGGTCGCGTCCAGCGTAGCCGCTGGCGCCGAGGATGCCTACTGGTATTTTATGCACAAACTAATGCATAATCTTGCGGTTCTGCGCTGTCAATACGGCTTACGGCGCTCGGCGGTCCGTGCTATCCTCTCGCAGCCACCAAGGAACCCCGTGACCGCCTCGAAACGCGAACGCCAGCACGCCATTCTCGACCTCGTCTCCACGCGCGTCATCGGGAGCCAGGAGGAGCTTCGCCAGCTCCTCGGCGAGCGCGGGTGGGAGGTCACGCAGTCCACGCTGTCACGCGACATGCGCGACCTGCGCATCGCGCGAGTCCCCACGCCGAGCGGCGTGCGCTATACGGCCGGGGACCACGCCGCGGGCGAGGAGGGGCGCGCCGTGCTGAGCGCCCTGCTGCCCCAATTGTTCCAGAAGCTCGAGTGGACACGCGAGCTGATCGTCGTCGGGACATTTTCCGCCGGTGCACAGCCGATCGCCGAAGCGATTGACGCCGAAGAAAGCCCCGACATCCTCGGCACGATCGCCGGCGAGAACACGGTGCTCATCATCTGCCGCACCGAAGCGGCGCGCGAGCGCGTCGCCTCACGCCTGCTCGCCCTCGCCGGGCGATAGGCAAGCACCCGCGTGGTACCCGGTTGCCGGCATTCGCTTCCCGGCCAGGTTCTCACGGTGTCAACAGTTGACCTTGTGTGCATAAATATGTAGGATTCGTGGCCCCTGCTATCCGCCATTATCTATCCACTCTCGTCTCTCCCATGCATACGATTGCCCTCGCCTACTCCGGCGGCCTCGATACCTCGATCATCGTTCCGTGGCTCAAGGAACACTACGACTGCAAGGTCATCTGCGTGGCCGCCGACATCGGCCAGGGCGATGAACTCGAGGGGGTCAAGGAAAAAGCCATCGCCTCAGGCGCCGACGAGTGCCACATCGCTGACCTGCGCGAGGAGTTTGTGCGCGACTACGTCTGGCCGACGCTTCGTGCCGGCGCCATCTACAACCGCAAGTACCTGCTCGGCACGTCGATGGCCCGCCCGATCATCGCCAAGGCACAGGTAGAGGTCGCCCGCAAGGTGGGCGCCACGGCCCTCGCCCACGGCTGCACTGGCAAGGGCAACGACCAGGTGCGGTTCGAGTTGACGTACATGGCGTTCGCCCCGGACCTTCCGGTTATCGCGCCCTGGCGCCTGTGGGACATCAAGTCGCGCGAGGACGCGCTCACCTACGCCGCGGCGCACAACGTCCCCGTGACGGCAACCACCACCAAGATCTACTCGCGCGACCGCAACATCTGGCACATCTCGCACGAAGGTGGGGTCCTCGAACAGTCGGACTCGGAGCCACCGAAGGACCTGTTCATGCTGACCACCGATCCCGAAGACGCCCCCAACGAATCCGAGTATGTCACCATCGGCTTCGCCCAGGGCACGCCGGTGTCGGTGAATGGCGTCACCCTCGGACCCGTGCAACTGCTCGAGACGCTCAACACGCTGGGAGGGCGTCACGGCATCGGACGCGCCGACATCGTGGAAGACCGCCTCGTCGGCATGAAGTCTCGCGGCGTCTACGAAACTCCGGGTGGCACCCTGCTCTACACCGCGCACAGCGAACTCGAGATGCTTGTGCTCGACCGGCGCACACTCGCCGCCAAGGACCTCATCGCCCCACGCTACGCCGACCTTGTGTATGAAGGGCGCTGGTGGACCACCGAACGCGAGGCATACGACGCCTTCGTCGACATCACGCAGGAGCGTGTCACCGGCTCCATCAAGCTGCGCCTGTACAAGGGCAATGTGACCATCGCCAGTCGCGAAAGCGCGTATGCGTTGTACGACGAGCGTTTTGTCACGTTCGGTGAAGACGATGTGTACGAGCAGAGCGATGCGGCCGGCTTCATTCGCCTCTATGGCCTGTCGCAGCGCGTCCGCGCGCTCAAGGACCTCGAGATGCAGGGCTCGGTGTATGCCAAGGCCGCCGCCTCCAAGAAGGGCGTCAGGACGACGAACTCGCCGGACTATGACTGACCCAGGCGGCAAGTCGCACAAGCTCTGGGGGGGGCGCTTTGCGGGCGGCCCTGCCCCGGAACTCGAGGCCGTCAATCGCTCCATCGACGTCGATTTTCGGCTCTGGCCGTTCGACGTGCAGCTCTCCAAGGCCTGGGCCGTCGCCCTCTGGAACGCCGGCGTACTGACGCTCGAGGAATCAGGGGAACTCGAACGCGGGCTCGACGAAGTCGCGCATCGCATCGCCGAAGGTGTGGCGCTCGAAGCGGGCGATGAAGACGTGCACACGCTCGTCGACCGGCTGCTGCACGACGCCGTGGGTGGCGTGGCCTCGCGCCTGCACACGGGGCGCTCGCGGAATGACCAGGTGGCCACCGCCACTCGGCTCTGGACCATGAACGCATGCGCGAAGCTGGACGCTATGGTCCGTGAGCTGCAGCAGGTGATGCTCACGCAAGCCGAGTCGCTCGAGCGCGACGTGATGCCTGCCTATACGCACCTGCAGCGCGCGCAGCCGGTGAGCGGCGCCCACTGGATGCTTTCGCATTTCTGGCCGCTCGAGCGCGACCGTAAACGTCTGGCTGCGGCGGGAGCGGCTGCCGCCGTGCTCCCGCTCGGGTCGGGTGCAATTGCCGGCTCCGCCTTTCCCGTGAGTCGCGTCTTCCTCAAAGAGGCGCTTGGCTTCCGTGCGGTGTCGGCCAACAGCATCGACGCCGTGGGGGACCGCGATTTCATCGCGGAAACGCTGTTCGCCCTTTCGATGCTCGGCGCGCACCTGTCGCGTCTCGCCGAAGACCTTATCCTCTTTGGCTCCAGCGAGTTCGGCTTCGTCCGGTACAGCGACGCCTACAGCACCGGCTCGTCGATGATGCCGCAGAAGCGCAATCCGGACGCATTGGAGCTGGCGCGTGGAAGCGGAGCCCGGATGTTGGGTGACCTGGTGGCGCTCCTGGGCACCATCAAAGGGCTGCCGAGTGGCTACAACAAGGACTTGCAGGAGGATAAGCGGTCGCTGTTCGACGCCGTCGACGGAATGACGCTCCTGCTGCCGGCCGTGGCCGGCTCGCTCGAAACGCTGTCGTTCAACCGGGAGCGGATGAAGGCGGCGGTTACCAGTTCGATGATGGCAACCGACCTGGCAGACTACCTGGTCCGCAAGCGGGTGACCTTTCGCGAGGCGCACGGGGCGGTGGGACAGCTGGTGCAGGAAGCCGAGCGCAAGGGAATCGAGTTGGCTGAACTACCGTTTGCCTCATTCAAGGACGCGTGCTCGGCGTTCGAGCCGAATGTACTGCAGGAGCTCGAGCCACACGCGTCGCTCGCGCATCGCGAGGTGGAAGGTGGCACCGGCCCGACGTCGGTTCGGCTCCAGATCGAGGCGGCCAGGACAACACTGACCCCCGAAGCCGAGATCACGCGCGGAAACGAGATCACTCGGCGGTCCTGATTCTCCATCTTGTACTGCGCAGATGCCGCACCACTCTGGTGCGTTGCGGTGCTCTGAGTTCTTCAACTCAAATGATTACTAAAGCAAGTTAACTTGTTATGGTGCTTGCCTTATTGCGCAAGTAATATATATTCTTATTTGTGAGTATTGTTTTTCCTCGTATTCGAGCAACAAACAATGCGTACCGTAACCACAGGAACGGCTGCGTTTGTCCTCGGCGTCCCGAAGAGGGACCTCGACAACATCCTGTCGCGACATACCGTGCGCGGTTTTGAACGGGGAACTCGCGGGCTTGCCCGCCGCATCTCGCTCGCCAGCATTGAGCAGGTGGCTGTTGCCATTGATCTGGCCCGAGATTTCTCGATTCCCATTCCAGCGGCACTCTCGCTCGCAGACCAGGCACTGCTCTCGCGGGAGGGGGTGGTCACCACACCCGACGGACACCTGGCCATCCACGCGGACCTCGATCGCATTCGGCGCGAGCTGCACGGCCGGCTCTCCGAGGCCATTGAACATATGATTCCGCCCCGCCGCGGCCGCCCCCCTGGCAGAGACTAGCCTCCATCAGCCGTCGGCGATCAGCTAGCCCACGAAAAGGGCCCCGGTCTCCCGGGGCCCTTTTGCGGACGAACGGCTGAGCGAGGCCTAGCCGCCGACCTTGGTCACGTTCTCCGCGGCCGGGCCTTTCGCGCCCTGCACGATCTCGAACTCGACCGCATCGCCTTCGGCGAGCGACTTGAAACCCGAGCCACCAATCGCGCTGTAGTGCACAAAGCAGTCCTTGGTTCCGTTATCGGGTGTAATGAAACCAAAGCCCTTTGCATCGTTGAACCACTTCACCTTGCCGGTCGTACGCATTACCCTACTCCTGATTTTTGATCGCTAGCTCGAGCCGGTCCCGAGTCGAAGCCGATCGTGAAGATCACGGGACCACTGAAGCCCCCCGTACTGGGCTGGATACGAAAATGAGACCCGGACGAACCAGGTCCCTCGATCGTTGCCGCTTTCAACCTACGGGTTCCAGAAAAATTAGCAAGGGTGCTCCACGGGAGGCGCACCGGCGACCGCCAGTTGCCCTCAGAGCGCCTTCGATGGAAGTTTGGCGCACCTCCTGCCTCGGCTTCCCGTGCTCCTCCTGCTGGCTGCGCTACTTGCCGTCGGACCGCCTTCGGCTCGGTCTGACTCCTCACTCGTCGGTCGCGGGGTGTCCCGCGAGCTGGCCCTCCAACGGGCCCGCGCCCTCGCCGACGTCCGCTACGACCTGACGTTCGACATCACGGCGCGCGATAGCGCCGTCGGACGCGTGGTCGTGACCTTCACCCGCCGGGGTACTGGCGATCTTATCCTGGACTTCCGCGGCCGCCGGCTTGGTGCGGTCGAGGCCAATGGCCAGCGCGTCGCCCGTCCGCAGTTCAACGGTGCCCATTTGCGACTGCCCGCCGCCGTACTCGTCGCGGGGCGCAATACCATCGCGCTGGAGTTTGTCGCCGATGTGGCCGCCGCCGGTGCCTCGATCATTCGATCCACCGACCGCACCGACGGGAGTGAGTACTTGTATACGCTCCTGGTGCCGGCCGACGCCAACCAGCTCTTCCCCTGCTTCGATCAGCCCGACCTCAAGGCTCGCGTCACCCTCACCCTCCGCGCGCGTCCCTCGTGGACGGTCGTCGCCAACGGCTCACTCGCCCGCACCGACAGCGCACCCGGTGCGTTGACGCACCATTTTGCCGAGACACACCCGCTCAGCACCTACCTCATCGCGTTTGCCGCGGGGCCGTGGCACCGCGCCTCCTCCACGGTGCAGGGACGGACCGTCAACGTGCTCGTGCGGGCCTCCCGCGCCAAGGAAGCCGATCTCGATACGCTGCTCGCGCTCAACCACCGCGCGCTCGCGTGGATGGAGCGCTACTTCGCGCGCCCCTATCCGTTCGAGAAGTTCGACTTCGTGTTGGCCCCCGCCTTTCCCTTCGGTGGCATGGAGCATCCGGGTGCCATCTTCTACAACGAAGACCGGTTCATCTTCCGCGAACGGCCCACGCTGCCGCGCCAGCTCGGCCGCTTCTCCACCATTCTGCACGAGGTGGCGCACCAGTGGTTCGGTGACCTCGTCACAATGAAATGGTTCGACGACCTGTGGCTCAAGGAGGGCTTCGCCACCTACCTCGCCGCCAAGGCGCTTGCCGATCTCGATTCCACCAGTGGCGCGTGGAAGGCGTTCTACCTGGGCAACAAGCCCGCGGCATATGGCGTCGACCAGACCGCCGGCACCACGCCGCTGTGGCAACAGCTCGATAACCTCGACCAGGCCAAGAGCAACTACGGCGCCATCGTCTACAACAAGGCGCCCTCGGTGTTGAAGCAACTGAACTATCGCGTGGGAGACTCCGCCTTTCGCGCCGGCGTGCAGCTGTTCCTCGCGCGGCATGCCTATGCAAACGCCACGTGGCGGGACTTGCTCTCGGCCATCGGCCAGGCGTCGCAGCGTGACCTCAGCGCCTGGGGCAGGCAGTGGATGCTTCGTCCCGGCATGCCCGAGGTGGAAACGCAGCTGGTGCTCCGCAACGGACGCATCGCAAGCCTGCGGCTCATCCAGTCACCGGTGCAGCCCTCGGTATCGGGGCAGGGCAGCTGGCCGTTGCGCACCCGGGTCGTGCTCGCGCACGGCGGCACCACCTGCGCCGGGGCCTGCACCGACACCAGTGCCGTCGCCGCACTCACGTCGGTCGATGTCGAGCTCCGCGGACCGGTCACCGATGTTCCCGCGGCGCGGGGCCTGCCCGCGCCGCTCTTTGCCTTCGCCAACGGCGGCGACTACGGCTATCAGCTTGTCCGGCTCGACAGTGCCAGTCGGCGCGTGTTGTTGGATGGCACACTCGCCAGGGTGACCGATCCACTCCTGCGCGCCATGCTCTGGGGCACCCTCTGGGACGAAGTCCGCGCTGCACGCCTGCATCCGGCGCGCTTCGTGCGCCTGGTGCTGCGCGACTTGCCGTCGGAAACCGACGAGCAGGTGGCGCCCAGCCAGCTCGGCCGACTTGGCCGCGCCATGAACGCCTACCTCGTGGACACCGCGCGCGATTCGCTGCAGGCAACCGTCGAGCAGTTCCTGTGGAGTGGGGCGGGGGATACGACGCGCCCGTACGGCATCCGCCGTGCCTATCTCGACAGCTTCATCGGTGTCTCGCGCACGCCCGCCGCGCTCGATCGCCTGCGCAGCCTCCTTGCCGCCGATTCCGCCGCCGGCGACGCGGTGAAAGACCCACTGCGCTGGGAAATTGTCACGCATTTGATGGTGCTCGGTGTCGCGGACGCCGATGCCCGACTCGCCACCCAGACGGCGCGAGACAGCACGCCTGATGGACGCCGGCGCGCCTTCACCGTGGGCGCAGCCCGCGGTGACGCGGCGACGAAAGCCGAATATTTCGCGCGCTACTTCGCCGATACCACGCTGAATGAAGACTGGGCCAGTGGGTCGCTGGGCGCGTTCAACGCGCTCGAGCACCAGGCGATGACACGAGCCTTCCTGCGACCCGCGCTCGACTCGCTCGCCTACATCCAGGCGAACCGGCGCATCTTCTTTCTCGGCGCCTGGCTCGGGGCATTCCTCAACGGCCAGACGGATGTCGAAGCGATTGGCATCGTCCAGCAGTTCCTGCGTGAGCATCCCCGGTTGCCGCTCGACCTGCGGCAGAAGGTGCTGCAGAACGCGGATGAACTCGAGCGCGCCGTCAGGATACGCGCGGAGTTCGGGCAACGGGAGCCGGATGTCAGGCGCTAGCCCCTAGCATCTAGCCCCTAGCATCTAGCCCCTAGCACCTAGCTCCTATTTCGTCCCTCGCACCCCATCGACGTAGTACTCCGTCTCGCCAAAGCAGCTCGTTGGCACGCCGCGATGTTCCTTGTAGAACAACGTCACCTGGCTCCCTTCGATCTTCTCGATTTCGTGGGCCACCGAGTCGCTGCGCACGGAGAAGTTGAATATCCGCGGCGCCGTCCCAGGTTGGGTGGACATGGCCAACTCGCCTTCCCAGGTCTTGCAAAGCCATCCCTTGCTCGAAAGTTTCTGCACGAAGCCTGTGCGCGTCCCTTCTGAATAGGTGAAGCCGAGCGTGACCCCTACCCAGAGCAGCATGCCGAGGAGCGGCACAAGAATGACGGTCAGCACGGTCAACTTGCCCCAGTGTCGGCGCCCGAAGCCCGCGCGCGGGGCGGGCGGCATTTCGACGGGCGGGGCAGGAGATGGCGTGGGCGCATCGGACATGGGATCCTCACTTTCTTGGCAGGGAGTCTGCCGGGAAAGATTGCGCCGTGAACCGCTGGCGTCCACCGGATGTTAGTTTTCCAACCGTCTCCAGCCCCGCCTGCCGTGGTCTTTTCTGCTCGTCGCCAGACTGTCACCGCCTACGTGGGCCCTGTTGCCGTTGGGTCGGCGCATCCCGTCGTCGTGCAGTCGATGACCAACACCGACACGGCCGACGCGCCATCGACGGCCGACCAGGTGATCGCCCTCGCGCGCGCCGGTTCACAGCTCGTGCGCGTGACGGTCAACAACGATGCGGCGGCGGCGGCCGTGCCCGAGGTGGTGCGCCGCGTGCTCGATGCCGGCGTCGACGTGCCAGTCATCGGCGACTTTCATTACAACGGCCACCTGCTGCTCGCCAAGTATCCCGACGCGGCGCGTGCGCTGGCCAAGTACCGCATCAACCCCGGCAATGTGGGCGGCAAGCGGCGCGACGAAAACTTCCGCACCATCGTGCAGATCGCCGTCGAGCACGACAAGCCGGTGCGCATTGGCGTGAACTGGGGGTCGCTCGACCAGGACCTGTTGACCACGATGATGGACGCCAACGCGGCAAGCACGGCGCCGCGCGAAGCCAAGCACGTCTACATCGAGGCGATGCTCGAGAGCGCGCTGCGCAGCGCCGCGCTCGCCGAGGAAGTGGGGCTTCGGCACGATCAGGTGATCATCTCGTGCAAGATCTCCCAGGTGCAGGACCTGGTGGACGCGTATCGCCGACTCGCCGCGCGTTGTGATTATCCGCTGCACCTCGGCCTTACCGAGGCGGGCCTCGGCATGAAGGGCATCGTCGCCTCGTCGGCGGCGCTGTCGTTGCTGCTCGCCGAAGGCATTGGCGACACCATTCGCGTTTCGCTCACGCCGCGCCCCGGTGGCGACCGCACCGAAGAAGTGCTGGTGGCACAGCAAATCCTGCAGTCGCTCGGCCTGCGCTCGTTCACGCCGCAGGTGACCGCGTGTCCCGGGTGCGGGCGCACCACGAGCACCTACTTCCAGAAGCTCGCCGAAGACATCCAGAACTACCTGCGGGAGCAAATGCCGGTGTGGCGCGCGTCACACCCCGGCGTCGAAGAGATGAAGGTCGCGGTGATGGGGTGCGTGGTGAACGGCCCGGGAGAGAGCAAGCACGCCAACATCGGCATCTCGCTGCCGGGAACGTTTGAGGAACCCAAGGCGCCGGTGTACGTGGACGGCGCGCTGCTCAAGACGCTCAAGGGCGATCGGATCGTCGAGGAGTTCCTCGTGATCCTCAACGACTACGTGACGCGGACATACCCGTCGAGCTGACCGTCAGCCGCCCGATTGCCCGGCCCCGATGTCGGACGATTGCTCGAGCGCCTCGGCCACGTCGCCCAGTTCGGCAAGGATCGGGCCCGCGAAACCCAGGGCCTTGAGCCGTTCGTAGACGGCACGATACCAGCGGATCGTGCCTTCCTTCCCCACGGAAAAACGCCCCCAGACCGACTCCGGGTCCCGCGTGCGACGCAGGTCCGCCAGGATTGAGCTGGCGTTGTGGATCTTGTCCGCCGCGCAAACCCAGCGCGCCGCGTCGCTGGCCTGCGCGAGCCGAAGCAGGTAGTCGGCCTTCTTCTCCTGCTTGTCGAGTTCATTACCGTCATCGTCCAACTTGCGGTGCGTCACCATCAGCACCGCATCCAGCACCGACGTGCCGAACTTCTCGCCAATCCGGTCCTCGAGCATTTCGCGCGTCCAGTTGGCGCGTACGCAGTCTTCGATGACGTCGTGCAGGATGCCGGCAACCACCGTGTCATCATCCTGTCCGTAGCGGGCCAGGATCAGTGCAACATTGGCCGGATGCGTGACATAGGGCAGTCGCGTGCCCTTGCGCACCTGTTGATCATGGTGCTTGGCCGCGAATGCAAGCGCGTGGTTGATACGGTCGGAATAGCCGGTCATGGCGTCTGGAAGGGGCCCTGCGTCGAGGCAACGTGACGAAACATAGTGTTGGCGACGGACCGTCGCATCGGCGTCCGCCCGCCGCGCCGCGGGTGCCGTGGATGCCGTGGGTGACGTGGGTGGCGTGCCGCACGCAGCGGGAACGGAACCGATATCAACGGCCAGCCGATGCACGCAGTCGAACGCCACGTCGCCAACGGCATCGCCCGAGGAAGACGAGGAGGAAGGAACACCAGCGAAGGCCAGTTACGCGCAGGGAACTTGGCGGAATGTTCCAGAAGGAATACGTCAATATTTTAACGCCAGTATTAATACACTATAACGCCAATATAGGGCCATTTTCTTGTTAAATAACTGAATCACATAGTCCGGTCGATCAGCAGGACTCCGTGCAGGTCCAGCGCCATCGATTGCATCATCCGCACACTGTCGGCCAGCGCGTCCACTGGAGTCTGCGCAATGCGTGCCACGTAGATGGTCGCCGGTTTTTCACAGAGCATCGCGACGGTCGCCACGGACTCGTGGGTTGGCGCCGCGACGACCGTGAAATCGTATTCAGACGAAAACAGGTGGAACTCGCGGCGATTCGACGCCATCGCCACGGACTCCAGGGTATCCGCACGCCGGGCTCCGGCGGGCACGATATCCAGGCCCAGCCCTTCGCTTGCCCCAACGGGACGCGCCACCTCGCGCCACAACCGAATGGCGGCAATCGCCTCGGAAAATCCGGGTTCGTGCCGCTCCCCGTAGTAGCGCGTGACCGATGGCGTTCCCGGCGCCGCATCCACCACGAGGGTCGCGTGTGCGTCGGCAGCAGCGCTCACCGCGAGACGTCCGGCGACCGCGGCAACCGCATCGGGGTCATCACCCGTAATGCACACCGTGCGTTCGCGCGTGCCACTCGCCGTCAGCGCCAGGTACACCATGCGAAAGGGGTCGATCCCAACGCCAAGTCGCAGCCGGGCACGTCCCTCTGCTGGAAGATCCCCGGGATGCGCCGTGCCCAGCACCGGAACGCCGGTCACGCGTTCCACCTCGCGCGCATGCGCAATGGTCGGGTGGCGCGCTTCGGCGATGACGGCGAGCGCGAAGCTCAGGACGCTGGCCACCAGCAGCGCCGCGATCGCGACCACCGCGGGCGAAACCCCCAAGAGGCGTCTTGACCGCACATCCGCTGCCGAGTCGGCGCGCGTCCGCTCGATGGCGTGCTGTTGTCTTACCTCCCGCAACAGCAGTTCTGCATTCACCACACTGGCCCGTGCGCTGTCGCGCGCCAGGCGGACGGCGGTCGAGTCTGCGGCGAACCCCGCGCGCCGTGCAGGAATCGGTGCGCTTCCCTCGAGCGTCGAAATCTGGCGCACCAATACCGACCGACGCGCCTGGCCGATTTCCTGCAGCGTCACACCGATGGCGTTGGCCCGCTGGGTGAGTTGCGCAAACTCGCGCTGGGGCGTCTCCGCGGGTCCGAGCGTCAGTCGCGCGCGATCCAGCGCATCCAGTGAATCAAGGAGTGGTGGTACGCCATTCAACGAACGCATGGCGTCGGTGCCGGCAAGCGCGCGGTACGAGCCGGCCAGTGGTGCCCTGGTCGCCCGGCCAAGCGCTCCATCCAGTTGGACGATCAGCGCCCGAAGTGAATCGCGCGCGCGTTGTGAAGCCGGCGCGAGTGTTGGGGCGGCGGCGCGTGCCTCCACCCGAAACAGGAGTGCCTGAAGGGCCGAATCCTGGGTGGCGAAGCGGGAGCGAGCCGCCCTCACGTCAACCACGAGGGGTACGGTATCGCGCTGCGTGCCCAGCGTGACAATGGCCGCGTGCTGGGCGGCCACGCGATCGATCAGGAAGCTGCGGAGGGCAAGGCTCGCGACGAACACGAGCGCAAACGCCAGCAGCCCGACGGGCACGAATCGACGCAGCCGGCGCGAGGCGAGCAGTGCACGCGCGGCAAACCAGTCGGCGCGGGACAGTGCGTTGGGAATTGGACTCGGCATCTCAGGGATATTACGACGAGACGGGCGAGTCCGTCGTCCGGACCCGCCCGTCAGTCACCATGCAGCGTCCGCCGAAGGGCGGCCGGCAAACTACTGCACCGTGATCACGCCCTTCATGTTCATCGCCAGGTGCGGCGTGCAGAAGTACGGATACGCGCCCGGCTTGATGTTGCCAAGCGAGAG